>NZ_BDUF01000095.1:45912-61587 GCF_002335525.1 Effusibacillus lacus | reverse complement strand
TTTGATTTCTTGTCCCAGCCGTATCCCGTTGCGGCATCCGGAGTAAATACCGGCACGGTACGGATTCTGCGCATCGATGGTACGCCGTAGACAAAGAGCTGCCCGGAGTGTCCGCCGGAAGCGAACAGATAATACTCATCCTGTTTGCCAAACGGGACATACACTTTCTCGGCGTCACTAGAGGCGTTGGCTACCGTCTTCTCCCCCATGTCCGTGTTTGCAAAAAAGACTCCGGCTGTCAGAAACCCGGCCAGCAAACCGGATATTGCCGGAATGATTCCTTTTTTCATGATGACACCACCTTGAGTAATAGGTTTGCTTTACTTCTTTTCCGAAGCAGCTTTCAAGGCTTGAATAACAGCATTTCGTTCCTCGTCCTTCAAGGGTTTGCCTCCGATTACACCTGACATGACCGCTGATGTAGGCTTCTTCAGAAATTCCTCAAGCGATACGCCGTGCTTGCCCTTTACATTGACGTAGGCTTGGGAAAGATCTGGCCCGGTGACACCCCCTTTGATGTTTAAGGACGATACGGCATGGCAACCGGTGCATCCTAATTGGGAAAGAATTTTCCCCTCGTCTGCAGATGTTGTCTGCTGGGGTTGTGTTTTTGTCCCTCCCCCTTGCTCTTTGCTGTCTGTTTGTTGCGTCTGTTTTGCATTATCCGTCTTGACCTGTTGCGCGGCTTCTTTGGGGGTGTCTTGCTTGAATACCAGGTACCCTCCCCCGAAAGCGACCGCAAAAGCGAGTGCAAAGATTCCCAGATTCTTGTACATAAGAACCTCCTTTGCTTTAGAGATGGAAATTAATAGTTACATCCCTAAGGTAGCACAGAATTTTAACCCACTTGTGATCTAGGTCACACATTCACAAATTGTTTATATTTGAGCTTCATATATGTTCATTTAAGTGTCACAAACGCTTAAAATCAATCCGGGAATCTACTGATTCTAATCTGGAAACACCCCTGATTGTTTAGATGCGATTCTCCCGAGTTCCCTCCAAAAACACCCTGAGTGACAAAAATCACCAAGTCAGTGTGGCAGCTGTCATTCCCTGTCTCTTTCCCGTTTCGTAGAATAAAGGTACAATCGTATAAGATGACTGAGCAGGTGATTCGGATGAAAGCGGTAATTCCAAGGGAACACGGGGCTTGGGGAATGTTGTTCGCCCCGCTGCTTGTGGGAATGTTTGCGGGGGGTCTTGCTGCTTCCCATGTTTTGTTGGTGCTAAGTATGTTGGGTGTTTACCTTGCTTCATATCCTCTGATTCAATGGTTTAAGAATCCCAAACGCAATGCCCATTTGAGAGGATGGATTCTTGGGTACGGAGCGGCATCGGCGGTTCTTGGACTTCCGCTTGTGTATTTGTATCCAAAACTGGTGTGGCTCGCCCTTCCGGCAGCCGTTGTGCTGATGATCAATATCGGCTTTGCCGTTCGCAAGCAGGAACGCCACATTCTAAACGACCTGGTGGCAATCAGCGGGTTGTCACTTGGCGGCGTAGCTGCATACTACGTCTCCACAAACGGTTTTGACCTGACATCCGGGGTTATCTGGCTTTCCTGTTTTCTGGTTTTCACCGGAAGCGTGCTGCACGTGAAGAGCCTGATCCGGGAAAAAGGAAACCGTACCATAAAGGCAGCGGCCAATATATATCATGTGCTCTTGGTTGCATTGCCAATTGCGGCGGAATTTGCTTTTCCCGAGCTGCTTCCTTACAAATGGATGTCGCTGGCATTCGCTTTTTCCGCGATCAAAGTATGGGTAACTCCATTCAACAAGCCGATGCGTTCCCTCACCATCGGAATGATTGAAATTGCCAACACCGTTTGGTTCGCCATCTCGGCAGGCATTGTGCTTCATTGATTCGCAGATGCGCATCTGCTTCACAAAAAGGCAAAATCCGGTCCTTGGACCGGATTTTCTCATTTAGGCATGATTTTTCCTGAATAACGCATCCTAATTTAGTAACCAGGCAGAAAGGGGGCTGTTGCTGATGATCCGCAAGTGGTTTCGAAAAATCAAACCGGTCAATACCGAGCAGCCACCTACTGTTCAACAGGATCCGCTTTCCACGGATTTCAACCAAAATCTGCAGGTTCTGCGATTGCTTTATGACAATTGCAAGGATGTTGTCTTTCGACCGTTCCTGGTCGGCGGAGGGACAAAAGCGGCTTTGATTTATATCGACGGTCTGTCCAACATTCAGGAAATTGATTCGAATGTACTTGCCCCGCTGATGCAGGAGACGGCAACCGGGCTGCAAAACCTGAGTGTGATTTTTGAAAAACTGATACCGGTTACCAAGATCAAGGAAGTCAAGACAGTTGCCGACTGTGTGGAACAAATTTCGATCGGCAACCCGGTGCTTCTGCTCGAACAGGAAAATCGGGGATTGGCTCTGGGACTGGCCAAGTGGGAGAAACGTTCGATTGAAGAACCGTCGGCAGAAGCGGCAGTTCGGGGGCCGCGCGACGGATTCACCGAAACATTGGGGGTCAACACCTCTCTGTTGCGGCGAAGGATCCGCAGTCCCGAACTGAAAATGCAATCGATGCAAATCGGACGCTATACCCGGACCGAGATCGTGATCGCTTATATGGAGGGGATTGCCGATCCCACCCTGATCGAAGAGGTCCGCAAGCGGTTGCGGAGAGTCGATATCGACGGGGTCCTGGAGAGCGGGTATATCGAGGAAATGATTGAGGACAATCCCTATTCCCCTTTTCCGCAAGTCCTCAATACGGAACGGGTGGATGTTGCCGCTGCATGTCTGCTGGAAGGGCGTGTGGTGATTCTGGTGGACGGCACTCCGTTTGTCCTGATTGCACCGGTTACCCTCTATTCCTTGCTGCAGTCGGCGGAAGACTACTATCAGCGGTTTTTGATCAGCTCGGCAATTCGCTGGTTGCGCTACTTCTTTTTCGTGGTCTCGCTTCTGCTTCCCTCGGTCTATGTTGCGATCATCACGTTCCATCAGGAGATGGTGCCAACCACCCTCCTGATCAGTATGGCACGGTCGCGGGAAGAGATTCCGTTTCCGGCGCTGGTCGAAGCTCTGACCATGGAATTCATTTTTGAAGCGCTGCGTGAAGCGGGTATCAGGCTGCCCAAACAGATCGGCGCTGCCATCAGTATTGTCGGGGCTCTTGTCATCGGTGAGGCAGCCGTCTCCGCCGGTCTGGTGTCTGCGCCAATGGTCATGGTGGTGGCGATTACGGGAGTCGCCTCTTTTACGATCCCTCGTTACACCGCAGGAATCGCACTGCGGATGCTGCGTTTTCCGATCATGCTGCTGGCGGGGAGTTTGGGATTGCTTGGGATCATGCTTGGGATCATTGCCATCGTGGTCCATCTCTGCACCCTCCGTTCTTTCGGTGTTCCGTATTTAAGTCCGAATGCCCCGATGAATGGCCGCGACATGAAAGACGTGATGATGCGGGCTCCCTGGTGGATGCTGAACACAAGACCACATTTGACAGGTGATTCCAATATATACAGGCAAGCTCCCGACCAGAAACCGGGTCCGTTCCGAGGGGACGAACAGTAGAGAGACAAGCGGGATTCGTGAAACCACCCGAGGAGGGAGAGAAGAATGATCGAGAAAGGCAAAATCTCATCTCTGCAGATGGCAATCCTGATGTATCCGACCATCCTGGCGACCGCGATTCTCCTGGTTCCGGCCATCACGGCCAGGCATGCGGAGCGTGACATGTGGTTGTCCCCGATTTGGGCGTCTCTCATCGGATTTCTTACCGTATATATCGCCTACCGGTTAAACAGGATCTACCCGAAAGAGACGATCATCGAATACGGGGAGCACATTCTTGGCAGGATTTCGGGAAAAGCGATCGGACTTGTTTTTTTATTCTTTTACCTGCACACTAGCGGAATCATCCTGAGGGAGTATGGGGAGTTTATCAACGGTAAATTTCTTCTCCGAACCCCGATGATTGTCACAATCGGAAGCATGATGCTGGTAACTGCATTCGCTGTGCGCAGCGGGGTGGAAGTATTGGGAAGGATATCCCAGATCTTCGTACCGATTAATATCCTGCTTTTGGTTCTGTTGAATCTTCTGCTCTTTCCCGAGCTAAAAACGAAGCATATGCTTCCCGTCATGGAAAAGGGCATTATGCCCTCCGTCATGGGGGCGGTAACACCGCAGAGCTGGTTTAGCGAATTCTTTCTTGCCTCTTTTTTGTATCCTTTTTTGACAGATCGGGAAAAAGGCATGAAATGGGGCATGATCTCCGTTCTGGCCGTGATGTTGACCATGGTTGTCACCAATATTTTCACCCTGTTGTTGTTCGGGGAAATTACAGCCTCTTTGACCTTCCCGGTGATGGAATCTTCCAGATATATCAGTATTGCGGATTTTCTGGAACATATTGAGGCGGTTGTCATGGCCATCTGGGTGACAGGCACCTTTCTCAAAATCTCGGTGTTCTATTATGCCCTTTCACTTGGCACCGCTCAATGGCTGAACCTTTCCGATTACCGGCCGGTCGTGTTGCCGCTGGGGTTTCTTTTGGTCGTGTTCAGTATCTGGTCGGCCCCGAATCTGTCGGAATTGTCTCATTTCCTTGGAACATCGTGTTCTTTTTATCTGTCATCGGTGCAAACGGGTATCCCGGTCTTCCTGCTGCTTATCGCCACCTTGAGAAAAGGAAAGCGATCGGGAATGGAGGGACGCAAGAGATGAATGCCCCTTTCTTTCGGAAAACGGCAAGAACACTTCTCTTTTTCTCCCTTTGTACGGTTGTCCTCCCGCTTGCCGGCTGCTGGGACAGAAGGGAAATCAATGATGTGCTGGTGGTGGGCGGAGCTGGAATTGACAAAAAGGAAGACAAAATTGAACTGAGTGTTCAAATGGTCATTCCCAGAACCATGGACGGCGGACAGACTATGGGTGGAAGTGGCGGAAAAAGGGGAGGAGGAGAACAACCGACCGTGGTGAGGTCTGCAACCGGTGTTACGATTGCCGATGCGATGGCAAAATTGCAGGAAAAGATCCCACGCAAGATTTTCTGGGGCCAACAGAAGATCCTTGTCATCGGTGAAGGGTTGGCGAAGGAAGGCATTCGGGAGGAGATCGATTTCATTACACGCCATCCGGAACCCCGCTTGCGGATCTTAGTGTTTGTCAGCAAGGGCAAGGCGGCTGATATTCTGGAAATCCTCCCGCCGCTCGAACAATTCTCCGTGGAACAGATTCGGGAACTGGCGAAACTCCGGTTCGGGTTGGAGGTTACAACGAAAGATTTGCTGCAGATGTTACGGGGAGAGGCAGGGGCGGCTGTCCTTCCCTGGATTGAAGAAGAACCGCCAAGGCAGGACGGAGAGAAAAACAAAACCACGATCCGCCTGAACGGAAGCGCTGTTATTAAGAAGGACAAAATGATAGGCTACATCAATGACGAGATAACAAGGGGGGTTCTGTGGCTGCGAAACGAGATCAGACAAACGATGGTCACAATCGAGCCAAAAGAGGCGGAAGGACGTGTGTCACTCGAAATGCTGCGGGCCAATGTGGAACTCCTCCCGAAAATCGAAAACGGAAAATGGAAAATGACGGTTAAGGTTGTGACAGAAGACGATGTCGTGCAAAATGGCACTCCCCTGAACATGATGAATCCGACAGTTATAAAGATCTTGGAGAAAGAAGCGGCTTACGACCTTGAATACCGGATCCGAATGACGCTGGATGAAGTGCAGAAAGGGATGAAAGCGGACGTCTTCGGTTTCGGGGAGGCTTTTCACCGCAAATATCCGGAACAGTGGGCGACCGTGAAAGATCGCTGGGATAAGGTTTTTCCCAAGGTGGATGTGCAGCTTCACGCAAAGGTATACATACGCCGGCCGGGTCTGTCTACCGTGCCGCCGGCCGTGCCTGAAAAAGAAGTGAAAAAGAAGGAGAAAGAGATAAAAAAGAAAGAGAAAGAGGGCAAAGAAGAGTGAAATGGGGAGCAATACTCGGCGTGACGTTGATAGCAGGTCTGATGGCTTTGTACGAATGGCCGAAAATCGGCCAAAATCAAAAAAGGGAAAAAGTGGTGTTTGTGACTCTGACGGCAATGGGATGGGTGCTGGCGGTTCTGCTTGTATTCTTTCCGGACATACCCGGACCCACCCAGTTGATCGACGCGATCTTCAAACCGCTGGGCCAGATTCTGGAGAAATAGGCCGTTATTGGGAAAACCCGGCATCCTACAATGCCGGGTTTTGCATGGGGTTTCGCCGATCCGGAAAAGACTAGCTCTGTCCCTGCAATGTCTTCATCAGCTGCAGTTCCTGAAGCAAACGCAGCAAATCCTCCCCTTGATTCTGCTGCTGCCCGCCTTGCTGTTGGTTCTGCTGCTGCCGGTCTTGTTGCTGCTCCCCGCCTTGCTGGTTTTGACTTTGTTGCTGCTTCTGACCTTGTTGGAAATCCTGTTGTGTCTTGTCCGACTGCGACATTTGCTCAATCAATTTCACCATTTGCAGGTGTTTTACCAACTCGATGGATTCAGTTCCCCGCAGGATCTCCAGCAGGGCCATCTGCTGCAGCAGATTATTGTCTTTCTGCTGATTCTTCTGGCCGATCTTGATGGTACCCCGTTTGTTCTTCTTGTCATCCCCTTTCGTCAAGAGCTGAATCAGTTGCAACTTCGTCAAGAGGTCTTGATCTCCCGCCTGGTTTTGCTGAACTTGCGTTTGTGCCTGGGAAGTGGATTGCATCGGAACGGTTTGAGCTTGAATGTTTCCAGGAGCCTCCTCCTCCAACGGCAGGAAATCCTGATTCGAACGGCTTTCGAGAAGTTTCTCCAGGTAGTCGGCGTTTTTGGGGTCCGTACAGACAAACGCTTCCTGCGATCCGGCATCGATGATAAAGAAACTGCCCGAGCCGAAACTGTCCTCCAGTTGAATTGCTCCGTTCGCATTTTCCATCTCCTTTTGTTCCTTGGAACTTAAGGGAAGTTTGGGAATCTCCCTGGTCACGGCCATTGCAACCTGGCGGGATACACGAGACACGTTCAGCGCATGCACGATTGAATCATGTATGAGAGCATACAGCGGGAGCGACATTGCCTGACATGTACGATTCATAATATCGTTACTCATACAGTTCATCCCTTCAGAATTCAATCTGATCTTAGATTTTCCCAATGTGTCCTGGATTTGCCGCGGGAAAAATTTCCTCCTCTGCCAAAATACATATAACTATTTGACGGGAATTTTAACTTATGACAAAAATCACAGATTCCCGTTGAGCTTTCTCACATCGTAATTGTTGACTAATTTAGTAAGCTATAGACAGATCGAGAGGAGGAAACCATTATGAAACCGGAACTGGGAGGCCCGAGACCGGGACTCGGCAAGAAAACAAACTCCATATTGAAACAGATTCTGATACTCACGCTGATTGTCAGCTTCAGCGTGCTCCTGTTCGGCGGGTATGCCATCTATAAAAATACGGCTCCCGAACCGGAGCGGATTGTGACACAAGATGGCCTTGTACTTACCACTTATGAACAAATCAAAGGAGGCCAGGCCGTATACCAAAAATACGGCCTGATGGACTGGGGCACGACCCTCGGACACGGTTCCTATCTGGGGCCTGATTTTACTGCGGAAGCCCTTCATATCTATTTGACAGGGATGCATGAACATTATGCAAAGGAGCTTCACAAAACCGAATTCGCCAAGTTGACTCAGGAACAGCAGAATGTGATCATCGAGAAGGTCAAACTGGAAGCAAGGGAAAACCGTTATGACGCGGCAACCGGTACTCTTACCCTGACTGCGGCCCAGGCGGCCGGCCTGGAAAAAGTCCGCGCCCACTACAAAGAAATGTTTACCAAAGGAGATTTCAAAGCGGGGCTCCCGGAAAATCTGATACGGGAAGAGCACATGCCCGCAACTGGACGGAACTATGTAGCAGAAGGTGACCAGCTTCAGCAGATTGCCGATTTCTTCTTCTGGACCGCCTGGCTGTCTTCAACGGAACGTCCCGGATTGAACTATACTTACACCAATAACTGGCCTTATGAAGAATATGCAGGCAACGGTCCTTCCTACAGTTCCATGTGGTGGAGTGCAGTCAGTGTAGTTCTTCTGATCCTCTTCACCGGTGTGATCCTTTATTTCTACAAGCGTTACAACTTTGAAATGGAAGAAGCTTATGAACCGGGCAAGTTTCCGAAAATCTCACTCAAGAACATTGCCATTTATCCGAGCCAGCGAAAAGCGGCCAAATATTTCCTCGTCGTTACCTTGTTGTTCCTGGTGCAGTCGCTGCTTGGTGCGGCACTCGCCCACTATTATGTAGAGGGCAACGGTTTTTACGGCTTTGACATCTCGACGTTGTTGCCTTTCAGCGCAGCAAAAGGTTATCACTTGCAGCTCGCCATCTTCTGGATCGCAACCGCCTGGTTGGCAATGGGAATCTACGTGGCGCCGCTGGTCAGCGGCAGGGAACCGAAAGGGCAAGGTCTTCTGGTCGACATCCTGTTCTGGGCCTTGATTGTCGTGGTTGCCGGAAGCATGATCGGGGAATGGCTTGGGGTCAAAGGATATCTGGGCAACCTGTGGTTCCTGCTCGGGCATCAGGGTTGGGAATATCTCGAACTCGGCCGCATCTGGCAGATCCTGCTGGCCACCGGCCTTGGCATCTGGCTGTTTATTGTGGGCCGGGGACTGAAAGACGCCCTGAAATCGGAAGAAGACAAAGGCGGACTTGTCCACCTGCTGTTCTACAGTTCGATCGCGGTTGTATTCTTCTACCTGTTTGCCTTCCTGATTAACCCGGGCACCCACCTTACCTACGCCGACTACTGGCGGTGGTGGATCATCCACCTCTGGGTGGAAGGTATTTTTGAAGTGTTCGCCGTGGTGGTTATCGGCTTCCTGATGGTGCAAATGGGTCTGGTGACGAAAAAGTCGACCGTACGCGCTCTGCTCTTCCAGTTCACCATCCTGCTGGGAAGCGGTGTGATCGGCACCGGTCACCACTACTACTGGGTTGGGGTTCCTGACTTCTGGATCGCGTTGGGTGCGGTATTTTCCGCGCTGGAAGTGATTCCGTTGACCCTCTTGATCCTTGAGGCATGGGGACAGTACAAAATCATGAAAGACGGCGGAGCGGATTTCCCTTACAAAGGCTCCTTCTCCTTCCTGATCTCGGTGGCGATCTGGAACCTGGTGGGTGCAGGCGGCCTGGGCTTCCTGATCAACATGCCGATTGTAAGCTACTACCAGCACGGTACGCAATTGACACCCGCTCACGGACACGGGGCGATGGTTGGGGTCTACGGATTCTTCTCCGTTGCGATCATGCTTTACACCATGCGCAACCTTGTGAAACCGGAAGCCTGGAATGAACGTCTGGAGAAATTCTCCGTCTGGGCTCTCAACATCGGGCTTGCCGGAATGATTGCCATCACCCTGCTGCCCATGGGCTTCCTGCAACTGAAGAAATCCTATACGGACGGTTTCTGGGCGGCACGGGCGTTCGAGTTCTACCAGGATTCCACAGTCAACCTGCTGCTCTGGCTGCGAATCATACCGGACTCCGTCTTCCTTCTGGGAATCCTTCCGCTGGTTCTTCTGATGTGGAAAGCCATGCGGAACCTGCGCCCGGTGGATAAGCAATAACATAATAAATATATAAAAAATAAGGGAATCGGCGATTTTGCCGGTTCCCTTGTCTTACTTGTTTTTATTGGCGACCCTCAGTTACTTTTGGACAGTTTCCTCAAATCCTCAGTTGCTTCTCCAGCCTGTCGAGATTCACCAGCAAATAATGATCCGCTGTCGTTTCCAACGCACCCGCCTTTTTCAGTTGGCTGAGGGTGCGGCTGACCGTCTCCCGGGAGGTGCCGATCATGTTGGCCAGCTCTTGGTTGGTAAAAGGTACAGTCAATCGGATGCAGTCCCCGTCCTGAACTCCGTGCAGGCGGGACAAACGGATCAGCAGCAGAACAATCCGTCCAAAGGTGTCATGCATAACCATCTCTTCCAGACGGCCCTGCAGCTCAATGATCTTCCCTTCCATCACGGACAGCAGCTTCAAACTTAGCGCCGGATTCTGTTCCAGCAGCGCCCGCAGCTTTGCTGTCGGCAGCGCCAGCAGAACCCCTTTCTCGATCATCACAGAATGGGCAGGATAGTTCACTCCCCGGAAAATTCCCACATGCGGGAACATCTCGCCCGCTTCCAGCACGTTGACAATTTGTTCGCGTCCGTGTTCATCCGTCCGGTAAATCTTGACCTTTCCGCTTGCGATAAAATACACATATTCAAGCGGTTCTCCCTGCATGAACACTACCATTCGCTCAACCAGCGAACGGCGGATCAGCAACTGGTTGATTTTGGCCAATTCGTTCTCTTCCAGATCGCGAAAGAATGAGATTTTCTTAAGCAGTTCAAGGGAATCGTGTTTCTCCAAGCCTGCATTCTCCTTCTCCAAAATTGGGTTCTCTTTCATATAGCCATAGCCGCCGTAAATTTGCAATCCTTCTTCCGTAACAAAATTAAGTAATAATCTGCATAATAAATCGCAGCATGATCCACCGCTGGAAAACGAAAATAAGGGATTCAGAATCCCTTATTTCAACCTGCGATCAAGGATTTTTTTACCAGTATTGTCTTTCACCAATCGGTTGGTCGGTTTTGCCCTGCAGATGAACCAGTCGCATGATGACGGAAGCCGCTTGTGCGCGTGAAACCTGTTCCTGCGGTTTGAACCAGCCGTCAGATCCGTTCATCAAGCCAAGACGCGACACCAGGGCAACAGCGCCTTTTGACTTGAGTTGGTCCGCATCCTTGAATGCGGTTTGGCTTCCGAAACCACCGTTTGGCTTCCGACTTGAAAGAAGGTTGTGGAACCAGCTGCATAAGCGCCGGTCTGTACCAGAGACAAGCTCACCATCGGGATTACAAAGAAAGATCCGGCCCGCTTCCAGTTGATTTTTTTAACCCTCATTACATCCCCTCCTTTTGTTTAAAAAACGTTAATTCCGTTGCATCACACTTATAATTGTAATTCAGTTGCCAGGTAGTTTCCAGCTTTTTCCCAAGAACTTTTCTTGACATGCAAAAAGGGACTGCATCACAGCCCCTTCCTTCTTACTCGTATTTCTTTACCATCTGCACCAGAGAATCGAACGTGACAGGGCCCTTGATATGCTCCCGGATAATCCCCTGTCTGTCAATGACAAAAGTCTCCGGTTGACCTACAACTCCGTATTTTTTGGCCAGTGAGTCATCAATGTCCAGCAGATAAGTGGAGGTTGACTTTTTCTCCTGCACAAACTTCTGAACGCGTTCCTTTGGTTCCTGCCGGTCAATGATCAGCAGCTTGGCTTTGTCTTTGTAGGCGTCTTCAAACTTTTGCAGTTCGGGAGCCTCTTCAATACAGGGCGGACACCAGGTGGTGAAGAAATTCAGGACGACCACTTTTCCTTTATAGTCGGACAGTTTAATCTGCTTGCCTGTCAAATCTTCCCGCTGGAAATCATAAGCTGGCATCCCTACCTTGACCGCTTCGGTCTTGCCCTTGAATCCAAGAAAAGCATAAACAAACAGCCCGACGACAACTGCCAGGACCAGAGTCGTCACGAAACGGCGGTTCAATTGAGATCCCTTCCTTCACCGACCATTTCCGTCAACATCTTCAATTCCTGCTGCAGTTTCTTCTGACGATTCCCCTGCAGCAACAGGTACCCCGCCAACAGCACCCAAATTACAGTGTAGGCGGCAGCCAAATATTCCATTGTCCTCTCCTCCTTCTCGTTACTGCTGCAGCTTTGGCTCAAACTGAGATCCCGCTTCGCAGCTTTTGCTTGATGGCATCAACCCGGATTCTCATGGACTCAAGAGTGACTCCGCGCTGCAGCAAAAATGTATACAGAACCGTCAGCGACACTACGCAGAAGATCAAGGTAAACAGCATTTCGGGTGCGATACCGCCGCCCTTCTGGTCAACGCCTTCCCCGAATACAATCGGATGGAACTTGGTACGCCACCAACGAATGGCCATAAACACAATCGGAACATCAACAAACCCGATAATGCCGAAGACGGCGGACAGCCTCGCTTTCTTGTCCCAGGCGCCATCCATCTTCCTGACCATCAGATAGGCCAGATAAATGAACCAGAGAATCAGGGTCGTGGTAAGCCGGGGTTCCCATGACCACCAGGTATTCCAGGAGGAACGCCCCCAGATCGGTCCCGTTATGAGAACAATGGTCGTAAACAGCACTCCGATCTCCGCCGACACATAGGCAATCGTGTCATATGTGCGTTTTCGGGTGACAAGAAAGGCAATGCTGCAGACAAACACCACCGCAAACGCCAGGAAAGCGTTCCAGGCGGATGCAACATGGAAGTAGAATATTTTCTGCACAGGCCCCATGACCTTCTCCACCGGGGACCAAATGAACACCAGGTACAGGCTGATTGAGATCAGCACGAAGGAGGCAGCGCCCAGAACTTTGTGAATCATGCTTTTCATCCGACTACACCTCCATCAGATATTCGAACAGAATCAGGGCAGCGACCAGGAAGATCAGATCATAGGCGGCCAGGAACTTCATCCAGTTGTAAACGACTGCCATCTGGTCACTTCCAGCCAAAACAAGTTTGGTGGATTGGACCGCCCCGATCAGAATCGGTGTGATCACCGGGAACAGCACAATCGGCAGCAGCATCTCGCTGCTTTTGGAATTGGCCGAAAGTGCAGCCATGAATGTTCCGACTATAATAAAGCCTGTTGTGCCAAGAACCAGTATGACGAGAAAAGG
The DNA here is from genome assembly GCF_002335525.1 of Effusibacillus lacus. NCBI lineage: Bacteria > Bacillati > Bacillota > Bacilli > Caryophanales > Alicyclobacillaceae > Effusibacillus > Effusibacillus lacus. The sequence continues at coordinate 48,800 of NZ_BDUF01000095.1, read as the reverse complement.
CAGCAGCTCCCCTTGCCACCTGTAATCAAACAGAAGGAACAAGATAGGAACCGACAGGAGTTCCACGATTGCCACCAAGGCCAGGTTGGCAATCAACTTGCCAAGGTAGATGGCGGACGGGTCTGCAGGAGCTGCCAACAGGCCTGTCAAATTGTCGTTTTTCTTCTCCAGCATGAAAGACCGGTTCAGCCCCAGAATTCCGGAAAAAACGGCGATTACCCAAATGAGTCCGGGCACCACGTTGCGAACCGTGTTATTGGTCGGGTCAAAGGCGAAACTGAACACCACGATCACCAGACCTGCAAAAATCAGCATGGTGCCGATCATTTCCTTGGTTCTCAACTCGGAAGCCAGGTCTTTCCAGGCAATCGCCCAGACTGCGTTAAGATAGTTTGCCATCAGCCCGCCACCTGCTTCCGGTAGAGCGTGAAAAGTTCTTCCTGTTCCAGTTGGCCTGTTGAGAGATCGTCCGCCAGCTTTCCGTTTCGAACAATCAGGATCCTTTCACACACTTCAAGGGCATGTTCAAAGTCATGCGTTACCATGATGATCGTTCCGTTCTCTGCTTTCAAGCTGTCTATCAACCGGTTCAGCAGGTCACAAGCTTCCCGGTCAAGTCCTGTGTGCGGTTCATCCAGCAGGAGAATCTGCGGTCTGTGCAGGATTGCCCTCGCAATCGACAATCTCTGGATCATTCCCCGGGAAAACAGGCGAACCGGTTCATCCCGAAAGTGGTAAAGGCCGACTTTCCTGAGCAATTCCTCGATCCTTTCGCGCAATTGGGGAACCCGGTACATCTTTCCGTAGAAAGCCAGATTCTGGGCAGCTGTCAAGTGATCGTAAAGAAGACTGTTATGGGGCAGGTACCCGATCATCCGCTTGATGGCCGCACCATCATCCGCTACCCGTTTCCCCTGAATCAGCAGTTCTCCCTCTGTCGGTTTCACCAGTGTCGACAGGATCTTCAACAGCGTACTCTTGCCGGCCCCATTGGGGCCAAGCACGGCAACCGATTCTCCCGCCCGGATATTGATGTCGATCCCGCGAAGGATCATTTTCTCCCCCGCTGACTTGCACAACTGTCTGGCCGATATTATGGGAGTCATGGGCTTCACCTACTTTACAAATTCCAGCAGTTTCCGTTTGACTTCAACCAGCTGTGATTTGTATGCCTTTTTCCGGAGTTGGTAGTCCTCATCCGACAACTCCGCCCGGTCGTAAGAGTCTTCCAGCTCCACCAGTTTGTTAAGGAGCACCTTCTGTTTCAAATACAATTGTTGAAAAATCTCCTCTTCTGCCTCCAGCCACCCGTTGTTCGATGCGAACTTCCACTTTCGGTAGCCATAGTAACCTACAGCAAAAGCCAGGATGCTCCCAAACACGATCAGCAGGATATGAGGATTGAATTCCCGCAGGGGCGATTGGTACCACATCCGGATATGCCCCGGGTTGTGGAAAGCGGGAGCCGTCCGGGTCACCTGACCTGCCTTCTCCCCCTGCCTGGAGGTGTTTTCAGCCGTTGGCAGAAGAATCATGTCCAACTGCAGTCCCGGTTGAATGGAGGCAGCGCTGTATACGTGGTAGTTTCTGCCCTGAAAGCTCATCGGCCCGTTGTCCTGCATCTGCTGGTTCTGCACAACCAGTTTGCTTTGGCCTTCCGGAACCATAACATTCAGGTTCTTCACCGGATAGGGACGATTGAACGAAAGCACGAAATGACCGCCTGACTCCGGAATCTTGTAAGCATAGGCAACGGTGGTTTCCCCTTTTGCCGGGATTTCTTTTACCGATTCCTCCATGGCCTTCAGATCTTTCGCACCCTTTGGCAGATCGTAGCGGAACTCGTCCGCTGCCGGATTCCCTGACCTGGCTGGCTGTCCTACCTTAACGGCTTTGTCGGACGGGTTCCGAACGTTGAGAATGTCCAGTACGCTTACTTCCGTCCCGCTTACCGACAGGATCAGATGCTCCATTTCAATTTCCAAGGGGGCCTCTTTGCCCGCTGCTGTGTTTGCAGCCGCATGTCCGGGCGTATTCGCCGCCAGAACCGCAATGGCAAGCCAACAGACTGCAAGTTTTGCGATGCGCCCGAATCGGTTTTCTGTCATGACACTATTCCTCCCGGTTTCCGCGTCTCGCTTTTTGCCGCAATGCGGTAACCTCCGCTTCGATCTCCCGTTCAATTCTCTTCTCCAATTCACTTGCCCCGCCTGGCTGTGTTCGGCCGCCAGACGTATTTATAGCAGAATCCGTCTGCTGCATCACCTGGACTGCGAGTGCCTTGTACCGGTCAGTCAGCAGCTTGTAATCCTGTTCCGACAATTTGTTCATTTTGTATTCAAACTCAATTTCATTTAAAGTACTGAGCACCGTCTCTTTGTCAAGCTCCGCGTTTGCGGCGCTGTCCACCTTCGGGGCAATCGGGGCAGCAGGCTGCAGAAACGGCCGCATGGTCAAAAACAGGGCGACTGCCAACATGAGAATAACCGTTATAATCGACAAAACGAGCATCGTGATCACACCTTACAAGTACTTTTTGCGTTCTTCCTCGATCATAGAATCGTAGATTTGCGATTGCAGCGGATCCGCCCCGGTGTTGACAGGCTGTGCAGAATGCAATGTCCGGTTTCGCCTGGTCCATTTGCGAAGGACCAGGAACACAGTAACAAGCCCCGCGATCATTATGACAAACGGCAGTATCCAGGCGGTCAGGCTGAATCCTTCTTTCAAGGGAGCCATCAGAATTTTTTCGCCGTAAGTGCTAAGGTAATACTGTTTGATTTCCTGGTTGCTCTTACCGTCAAGCATCATCTGGTCCACTTCGTTCTTGAAGGTTTGTGCGACACCGCAGCCGTCCTTTGAACCGTGATTGCATTCATACATGTTCT
>NZ_BDUF01000095.1:34896-45830 GCF_002335525.1 Effusibacillus lacus | reverse complement strand
GGCCGCAGCCGCAATAACAGAGGAACTGTTCGACAAACGCCTTGTACTCGGGTGCATTGCGATCGATTTTTCCTTCACCCGCCACCCTAGGACACCTTCCTTTCGACACCTGTGTACTTGGGAACCACGTTGCCAAACCTTCCCTTCCAGATGGCGAAGAGCGAACCGATGACTACAATAATGCCGCCTGTCCATATCCATTTGACCAGCGGATTGACCTTGATGGAGAAGGTCGCCCTGCCATCCGGCTCCCAAGCGCTTAGCGCCACGTAGAGATCTTCCTTGAACGTACTGATCAAACCCACTTCGGTGGAGGGTTCCGGCCAATTTCCGTAGAAGACTTTCTCCGCCCGGATGACTCCGACAGCCTGCCCGTTTTTGCTTACCGCCAGATCGGCAAATACGATATCGTTGATTCCCTCGGAGCGCTGGGCCAAGCTTTCATAAGTAAGGGTATATCCCGCGATTTCGATTGTTTCCCCTTGCTTGACTGTTTTCGCCAAGTCGGACTCAAAGTTGTTGGATCCGATGATGCCTATCGCAATCATGGCAATGCCAAAATGCACAATATAGCCGCCGTATCTTCTTTTGTTGCGGATCATCAACCGCCAGGCGGCGACAGGTACCGTTTCCTGCGTCATCTTTCGTCTGGCACGAATGCCGCGATAAAACTCCTGAATATGGGTCAGGAACAGGAATCCCACTACCGAGAAAGATACAAGAGCCCAGATCTTGGTCATTCCCATGGCAACAAGTGCCAGGAACAGGACAACCGTCAAAGCCAACGGAATCAAGAAGTTGTCCCGGAAATTCTTCAGGGAAGAACGCTGCCAGGCAATCAGCGGACAAACAGCCATCACAAACAGAAGAGCCAGCATGATCGGAGCATTCACCTGGTTGAAGAACGGAGCTCCCACTGTCACCTTGGTTCCCCGAACCGCTTCGGAAATCAAGGGAAAATTGGTTCCCCAGAATACGGAAAAGGCGGCTCCCACCAGGATCAGATTGTTAAGCAGAAAACTGCTTTCCTTCGACAGCAGGGATTCAAACTGTCCCGAATCCCGCCGCAGCAGATGATAGCGGCTCATCAGCACATACAAGCCACCAATTACAGCGATGCCCATATATAACAGGAAGTAGGTTCCCAGATTGCTGTTGCTGAATGCATGGACGGAAGTGAGCACGCCGCTTCGCACAAGAAAGGTTCCAAACAGGGTCAACGCATAGGAAATAATGATCAGGCTGACGTTCCAGACTTTCAGCATGTTCTTCCGCTCCTGGATCATCACGGAATGAAGAAATGCGGTCGCGGTCAGCCATGGCATGAAAGACGCATTCTCCACCGGATCCCAGGCCCAGTAACCACCCCAGCCCAATTCCACATACGCCCACTGCGCTCCCAGCAGGTTCCCCAGTGTCAGGAACAGCCATGCCACAATCGTCCAGCGGCGGGTCACCTTGATCCAGAAATCGTCAATGTTCTTCAGGAGGAGGGCAGCCATTGCAAAGGCAAAGGGAACCGACAGTCCCACATATCCCAGATACAAGGTAACGGGGTGCAACATCATGCCCGGGTTTTGCAGCATGGGATTCAACCCGTTGCCTTCCAGGGGAACCTCATCCAGCAGCACGAACGGCTTTGCCACAAACGCCAGAATAAACATGAAGAAGACGGTGTTTGCCGTCAATATCATCCCTACATAAGGAACCATCGGATTCCCTCGAAGCATTCGGGAATTCATAATCATGACATTGTAGAGTGCGAGAAAAAAGGTCCACAGCAAGAGCGAACCCGCATTGCCCGCCCATAGGGCCGCCAGCTTGTAGACCAGCGGCAGTTCCGTGCTTGTATAGTTTTTGACGTACTCAAACTGAAACTGGCTTGTGCCCAGAAGGTACAGAAGAAGCGCCATCGAAATGGCGGTAACGAGAAAGACTGAGAGAATCGCTCCTTTTCCGCTGTCTACCAGTTGCTGGTTCTGTTTTTTGACACCGATCAGCATAATGACCAGTGAGTAGATGGATAGCGCCAATCCCAGATAGATTGCGGAGTTTCCCAAGAGCGCCATTTGAAATCACCTGCTTGTTCGTTATTTACTGCTTGTTGTCTTTGTTTTTTTTCAGGTCTTCGTGCAGTTTCGGGTCATATTCCTGACCTTCATACTTGGATGGGCAGCGGGTTTTGACCCGTTCCGCAACGAACGTTTTGCTGGCCGCATCATATTGTCCCTCGACAATCACAATGGTCCCTTCGGAGAAAGTGTCCGGCTTGACTCCTTGATAGACAACCGCCAGGGGGTCCTTGTTTTCATCCTCAATGGTAAACCGGAGTTCCACTTTGTCCGCATTCCACTTGACCGATTCTTCCACAAGATTTCCCTGCAAAGAGAGAAACTCGTTTTGGAATTTATTCGGGTTCTTCACAACATCCCCTATCGTAACTTCCATGCCGGTTGAACCGGGCGTTGCCCAAAACAACAAAAAGATGACCGATATGACAATGACAAGCGAACCCATCAAAACCTTTGCGTTCTTTTTCATTCTCAGCCCTCCGGTATATAAGTCACTTTGAGTATAAAACTGGAACGATTGACGGGATATCGGGGGATTCCCTTAAACCCCCTACGGGAATTCCCTATTCAAAAAATGTTCATGTTTGACGGAAAAGAAGTAGCCGTCAAAGGCTACTTCTTCTCGTAGGGTGATAGGTACAATAAGGTTCCGCCTCCATGATGTTGCCCGTATGGGAGAAAGCACGGGCCCTGCAGCCGGAACAGACGTTTACATATTCGCAGATACCGCATTTTCCTTTCAACTGCTCAACCGATCTGAGTTGTCTGAACAAAGGGGAATTGTCCCAGATGTCACGAAAGTTTTGTTTTTTTAGGTTTCCTGCCGATAAGGGCAAATACCCGCAAGGCTGCACCATTCCTTTGTGAGAAATAAAGCAGACTCCGGTACCTGCCAGGCATCCCTTGGTAACGGCAGACATCCCGTGGGATTGTCTTGTGACCCGCAGCCCTTTCCGTTTGGCCTGCTGGCGCATGATCCGATAATAATGGGGGGCACAGGTTGCCTTAATTTCGTAATTCACCGCTTGCGATTTATCGTAAAACCAGGTCAGGATTTCCTCATATCTTTCGGCCGACAACAGCTGGTCATCCGCAATCTGAACACCGCAACCGACAGGAACCAACATGAACAGGTGCAGGGCTACTGCTTTTTTTTCCCTGGCCAGTTCAAACAACTGTTCCAGTTCGTGCTCGTTGTGTTTCGTAATCGTGGTGTTGAACTGGACAGGGACTCCCTCTTCCTGCAAATGCCTTGCCCCACGCAAGGCTGCATGAAAGGAACCGGGTATTCCCCGAAAGGAATCGTGGATGGTCTCGCTTGCTCCGTCCAGGCTGATGGATACACGTTTAATTCCCGCCATACGGATCCGGCTGGCAGTCCATTTGTCAATCAGTGTCCCGTTTGAAGCCAGCGCAACATGCATTCCTTTATCCGCCGCGTACCTGGCAATGCCAAAAATGTCCGGCCTGTATAGCGGTTCCCCGCCAGTCAGAATCAGAATCGGTTTTGCAACCTCTGAGATCTGGTCGATGATTTGAAATACTTCGTCGGTTGACAACTCGTCCCTGGAACGTTCAGGTTGTGCGGATGCCCGGCAGTGAATGCATTTCAAATTACACCCCTCGGTCAGTTCCCAAAATATGAGACGTGGTACATAGGAATGGTTAGCTTCGTTGGTGTGGTGTATCATTTCCTGCCCCCCTTTCTTCAAGTGAAAAAAATCACTCTCTGATTCCACTATAATGAAAGGAAATAAACCGTACTATTACCCGTTCTTGTCATTTTTCCGCCCTGCTGTAGCACTTTTGCACTAGTGCAACCTATTCTACTTCCACCAGAAACCGTCGTTGCCCGTGTCTCTGTAATGGGTGCCGTTCCCGTTTTTGTAAGCGTCGGGCCGGTTGTTCAGCAGCCAGGACTCGGTCTTCCAGTTGTCCTTCAATGCCCAATTGTCCGCATTTCCCGAATTGCGCAGCGCCCCGCCGTACCCAAAAGATCTGTGCGATCTGCCATGACAGTTCAGACTGCAAGTGCCTCCGTTCGTCAGTCCCCCAGCACCGTCCCGGAAATATTGTTTTCCTGTGATTTCCGACCCTAGTGCAGGAAACCCGACCCGATGGTTGACCTTGCCGTTCGGATTCTCGCCGCTTGTCGCTCCGTGCGGACGGTGACAGTTTTTGCAGCTGGCCCGGACCTTCGTGTCGGTCAGATGGAAATCGTGATAATTGCCTCTGCCCGGATATCCCCATAGAGACGCCCCTTTCGTCCGAAGCTTGTTTTCATCGTGACAGTCAAAACAGAGGGCAAAGTCGCTCGGATTATAGGAATAGTTCTGCCAATTTGCTGTATTCACTCGATACGGCAGCCGCAGATAGTTTGGGTACGGGGAACCGTGCGGATTGTGGCACACCTGGCAGTCAAACTGGGCATGCCCCCTTGCTTCATTTATGTCTTTGCCATCCCAGGCGTTTTGGTTCGATTCGGTTGCCCAATCGGAATAGCCGAAGGTTATCGGCTGCTGGTGGCACTGGTAGCAAAACTCCTTGCCATTCTTGTCGATGGCAGCCGGCAAAGGATCCGTTTTCCAGCTGATCTGTGTACGCAGCAGCGGTTTCAGGCTGGAACCGTGTTTTTCGTGGCAAGCGACGCATTTGATGCCCGTTCCGGTGTCCTGACGGTCTGTCGTGGCTCCGTTGTACCACTTGTACTCATCCATTTTGCTGGAATTGTGCCCGAAATTATTGTTTGGAAAGTAGGTTTGGTGGTCGGTGCGGTATTCGTTTACCGTAATTTTGATCGGGCTGGTGGCTGATTTTCTCACTTCCACCTGAGTCTGAACCAACCGATGATTTCCAGTTTTATCATAATCGTCCAGATACCCCATCGACTCGTCCGGACTTGCGGTCTTGCCGTGACAATTCCAGCAGAATTCCTTCCCGGAGTTGTCGATGACACCGGTCTTGTTTGCGCTGCTCAACAGCCGGTTCCAGTGTTTGCTCACGCCAGTATCCAAATCCTTTCCGGCGTCATGCGGGTTGTGGCAGTTGGAACAGTTTATCTGCACCCCTTCCTCGGAACTTGCCGAATACACCGGGTGATGGCTTGACTTGGCGGTGGGAGAACCAAACTGCTGCCCAATGTTAAAGATGCTGCCGTTCCCTGTCGCTCCCGTCCCGTCGTGGCAGGTATAGCAGACTTGAAAGACCTGCTTCTGGTTCAACAACCGTGGACGTTCCCCGGTATGGGAATTGTGACAATTCTTACAGCCCTCGGTGTTGTCCACATAATTGCCGTGTGGCTTTGTATACTGCGATATACCGGTGGTGAAATACCAGATGTGTGTTTGCTCCAACGAAAGGCCTGCCTTGTTCCTGATTGTGTTTTCCATCGTCACTTTATATTTTGTGTTGGTTGACAGGCTGGACGGATTGAATCGAATCTCTTTCGGATTGCTTAGATTGAACGTGCCCGCAATGTGCGAATTCAGCGGATCACCGTCTTTAACAACATAAAAAGATGCGTCATTCACGGTAGCCGGATCGATCTCGTCGTCAAACCGCACGAAGATGGCTTCCCCTGTACCAATGCCGGATGACCCGTCATAGGGCTTTTTTAACAGCACTTTGGGCGGTGTAACGTCCTGCAGTGTTGTCACGGACAGCGGCGGTGACGTCGGGTCGGACGGATTGCCGGAAGTGTCAAAGGCGATCAGTTGAAAGGAATAGTTGACATTCGGGTTCAAGCCGTCCACAACTCCGGTTGTGGAGGGATGTTTCAGCGTTTTTTTCGTGACAAAGGTATTGCCCTCCAACATTTGGATTTCATACCGGTCCACTTGCACGTTATCCGTTGATGGCCCCCAACTGAACTCCACATAGCTTTCTGCAATCGTTTCCGCTTTGAAAGCGGTTGGAGCAGTGGGTTTTTGTGTATCTGCTGCAGGAGTGGTCACCGAATACACATTGCTGCCCTGCGAATAATTGCCTGCACTGTCTTTCGCCATCACCCGGAAGGAATACGATCGGGCCGGGGCAAGTCCCGTATTCACTTCAAAAGATGGTACGGTGGTTGTTCCAATGTTTACGTAAGTAACCCCATCATCGCTCTTCCACACCACATACTGGCTTAAGTCGGAGGAAGGGGATGCTGTCCATACCAGATTGATCTTGCTTGCAGACACCAAATCGCTGGTCAAATCGGTTGCCGGATTTGGCGGCGTTGTATCGGCAGCAGCGGCCGTTGTAAATTGGACCGGGTTGCTCCTTGCCGACTCCGCCCCTTGGTTGTCAATGGCTGCGACTTTGTAATAATAGGTTTGCCCCGGTGCCGTATCCGGATCGGTAAAGCTGTTGGAAAAACTTGTGGCAAGCGTTACATAATTGGCATCCACATCTCCATTCACGCTTCTCAGAATCTTGTACCCTACAAAGTCAGACTCCGTATTGCCTGACCAGGACAGGCTGATCTTTGCATTGTCACTTGTTGATGGTGCGTTTAATGCGGGAGTTGCAGGAACCGGGTTTGGGAATTCCAGTTTCACATTATCCACTTCCAATGTGGTGGTATCGCTCCCCCGGTCAGAGGTTGCCAAATCCCCGCGAAAACGAAGCTGATAATTTCCGGCGGTCGGAAATGTAATGTTGATACTGGCAACTCCGGCCTGGTTTTGATATTCCGTCAACTCGGACCAAACCTGTGTCCAGGAACCCGCATTCACTTCCTTGTAATATACGTAGAGATCGTGGTTCTGCCCTTGTCCCGACCGATTGTCCGCGTTTGACCAGGCTTTGTACCAATCAAAAGTCAGAGTGGCTGTTTGTCCCGCTTCCGCCGATGTGATATTGATTGCATAGGAAGATAGGAGATCGGCATTGGCTGTTGCGTTTGCAAGCTGATTTCCCGATCGGTACCAACGGGCTTTCCCCGTATTAAATGTCAGCCAGTTGACATTATTGTTGGTCCATTCCGCCGCACCGGCAAAATCCTCGTTCAGCTTCACACCGGAGATGCCAGCGGTTGTGGCCGCAGAAAAGGTATTGGAATTGACCGACCGGTTTCCTTTCCTGTCAACAGACACCACATGGTAACTGTAGCTCGTGCTTGCAGACACCCCCACATCCCTGTATGAAAGGACTGTCCCGTCCGTAACGCCGATTTTTACCCCATTTCGGAATATTTCATAATGGTGAATGTCATTCGCATTTGCCGGTTGCTCCCAACTGATTTCAATCCAATTGGGCCCCTGGATGGAGGACTGGATCGTTACCGGGGAAGGATTTGTCATATCCGTTGTCCAAACCGTCAGTGCGTTGCTAAGAGCAGATTCGGTCCCGTTGATAAGCGAAGTGATCTCATAGTGGTACAACACATTTTCTGCAATAGTTGCATCGGTGTATGAAACGGCCGTCCCATCCTGGATCGTCGCGATCAGCTTGTGAAATTCGCCGGGCTGATCGGTGGTCCGGTAGATTTTGTAACCCGTCGCGTTTGCTACCGCATTCCAATTTAATTGCAATTGGTTTCCGCTCAATTGGGCGGAACCCGTCCAGACAGGAGCCTGTGCATAGACCAGATTCAGCGGCACAAAGGGGCCGCTCACCAAAAACATCAAAGCAAAGACCAACAGGTATTTGAAATAGTTTCTCCGTCTCCCTTTCATGGTCCCAATCATGGGCATCATCCCCTATTCCTGCAAGCTGACAGAGAAAGGCAAAGGTTCGGAAGCTACGTTAAACCGGTCATCCGGTGTGTCGATGGTGACAATCCTTGTGAACAGCGACTCGTTTCCCGTAGTGTCGACCGCTTGAACCTTATATTGATATTGGATGCCGGGACCCAGCCCCTGATGGACGAACCGTGTCTTATCGGTTACTTCGATCAGGATGAAATCGTTGCCTTCCCGGCTGATGTATACGTTATAATGGGACACACCCCGGTTATCCGAAGAAGGGCTCCAGACCAGATGGATCTGGTTGGCTGCTGCCGCTTTCCCCTTGATGACCGCCGGAACAGTCGGTGGTATTGTATCCAACGATTCCACCCGTATGGAAACGGGATCTGACAGATTTCCCGCCGCATCATATGCGCGTAATGTATACACATAGGTATTGTTGGGTTCCACTGATGTATCGGAGTAGAACGTGCCGCCCGGAACATCTGCAATCTGCTGTCCGTCCCGGTAAAGGACGTATCCGACAGCGTCCGCAACGCTTCTCCAATTCAGATCGATCACCGTGGCCCGAGTCACCGGTTCCGCATCGAATCCGACAGGAGGATCCGGAGGGATCAGATCCGGTGGAGGAGCGGTTGGTTCTGTCGTTACCGGTGCCGCATCGGAAGGTACTGGGGGTTCCGATGCTGGAGTCTCAGTCGGTGCTGTTGGTAACGGTGCAGGATCAGTTGGTGCAGCCGGTTCCTGCCCCGGATCAGTCGATGTCGAGTCAACGGGTGAAGAAGGTATTTGCCCTCCTTCGTCTGGAGTCGAGTAGACATCTCCCGTTACTGTATTTGCCCGTATCTCCCTGATAAAAACCGATTCAATCGTCAGTCCGGCCAAATTGGCTGTGAAGAAAGATACCAAACCGACACTCATCCACGTAATCCATTTTGGTTTCCTGTTCCCACTCGCTTTCATGTGAATCCTCTCCTTGTCATAGCCTTACCTGCTATAGACAAACACCTGGTTGCCGCCCCGATCGGCGATATAGATTTTGCCTTGCGCCACATAAACGTCGTTTGGAAAGTGAAACGTTCCTTCACCCCGCCCGATTTGATCAATCAGATTGCCGTCTGTATCAAGCACAAAGATTTTATGCAATAAGCTGTCCGCCACATAAAGTGTGGAACCTGAATATGACAATCCCTTGGGCAATCCCGCCCCTTTGGGCAGTCCGATTGTTTTCAGATGGTTCCCGCTGTTTGAAAACACCTGGATTCTGTTATTCTGGGAATCTGCCACATAGATGGTCCCGCCATCCGGTGAGGTTGCAATCCCGTTGGCGTACCTGAGTTTTCCGGCCGTCTCTCCCGGTTCCCCAAACTCGCGGACCAAATCGCCTTTTTCCGTAAAGATCTTGATGGTATGGCTCTCCACATCCGTAACGTATACTTGTCCTTTATCGTCAATGGCCAATGCTGCCGGCTTAATCCGTTGATTTTTCGGAAATGCAAACCGAAATTCCCCGTTTTTTGAAAAAACCTGGATCCGTCCATTGTGAAAATCGGCCACATACAGATCCCCGTTTTTGTTCAGAGCAACATCTACCGGATAATTGAACTCCCCTTCGCCAGTTCCGCCTCTGCCAAGCAGGGTAAGGAACTTCCCCTTCTGATCGAATACCGCAATCTGGTGCTGTCCTGCATTGGCCACATAAATCCGCTTCCCGTCAGAAACGACCCCCATCGGCGAATCGAGTTTCACCGATTCATTTCCTTTGATTCGCAATTCCTGGGCGGAGGTTGTGCCCGACAGGAGAGGCAGACTCAGCCCGGCGGTCATAATCGCCACGACGAACAGAAGAAGGAACCCCCACTTGATTGTTGTGTTCACGGCCAACCCCTCCTATCGCTTGTGGCAATTCTGGCAAACTCCCATGTTGTCCATTCGCTTCAGTTTGCTTTCGCCGGTAAACCCGTCCACCGTTTTGGTCCCATGGGCGTAATGACAGGTAAGACAGAACACCTTGGCAGGATTGGCCTGCGAGTTGATTCCCGGCGGATGAACGGTTGTTGATTGAACAGCCCCCGTATCTTCAAACGTGAACGTTCCACCGCCCGGATTATCCGTAAAAGCGAAACGGCTCTTCTGGGTTTCACTGTCAGCAACCAGATTATAAGCTGTTAAGCCTGTTGGGGGAGTGGCGCTCGGACCTGCGCGATAAACGGAATATTTCAAGGCATTCGCGACCGAGTCCCATTGCAGTGTGACTTTGCCGTTGGCGGGTACACCGCTGACCGTCTTGACATGCCCCTGGTGGGACTCCCCTTCCGCGTTGGCAGCCGTGACGATATAATAGTACGTACCCGCTGAGAGAGACCCTCCAGTCGATATCTGATTCTGCACCGGCTTCGGATAGGCTCCCGACGGCACTCCCTCCGTCGGCAAGTTGGTAAAGAGTGTCGGATCAAACTTGGCCGACTTGGGGATGTCCCCGTCGTCCGCCGTGCGGGTTCCCCCGTTTAACATCACGCCAATCGGGTGACGGTATTTCGTTTTGTCGATCGCACCCGCTTCCCTGTTGTAGTATACATAATCGGTATGGCAGGAACTGCAGAAATTCGCCGTCCCGCTTTTATAGGAAACCGTTTCTTTGTTTGTAATCGGGTTTACCGATACACTGGCCTGAACGTCCACATTGGTCCTGCCATTGACCGTGGTCCGCAACAGACGGTGGTTAGGCGTTCCGTGGGGATTGTGGCAGCTTGTGCATACCAGCATGAAAGACTGGCCGTTGCCGCCAGGCGGCGCGTTTACTTCCTCAATCAAGTGTTTGGAGGTAAAACCTGCCGAACTGCTGAACCCACCGGCTGCATTATCGACAATGGTCCCCGCGTTCGGACCGGTGGCGATATAGGTTTTCCCGTTCTTGACATCATATTTGCTGCCCCGTCCATCATGGCACAAGAAGCAAGTGTCCCGTTTGGTGGCTGCCCGCAAGAGGGTGGCCGATTTCCCCCTGTGCAACTGATGGCAGTAACCGCATGCCTTTGTGTCGGATGTGAAAGAGCCATGGGGCGCATTGGCCGTTTCAGGGCCGGAATTTGTCAAATGAGTGCCGTCGTGGGCCGCTCTGGAAGAAGGAGCAAAAGCCAGGAGCAGCAACAGGAATCCCAGGATGCCGATCAGCCATCTGAATCCCTTC
>NZ_BDUF01000095.1:26196-34824 GCF_002335525.1 Effusibacillus lacus | reverse complement strand
TTCTCATCTCCCCCGCCCCCTTTCCCCGTTTATTGGTGTTCCGTGATCCGGTAAATGACGACCCGGTTGTTGCCTTTGTCCGCGATATACAATCGGTTCTGTTTTATTTCAACGCCTTCGGGAAAATAGAGTTTATCCGTTGTTACCCCAATCTCTCCGATGACGGCCTGTTGCTCACCCAAATTGGAAAAAATGAAAATCCTGCTTCCCAACGGATCGGTTACATACATGCGGTCCCGTTGGTCAACTCCAACTCCGCTTGGAGCCTGAAGATTGCCTGCGAATGAATACTTGAATTTGCCTTCTTTGTCAAAAACCTGTATCTTGGAATTGCCCGTGTCGCAAACAATAATTTCTTCCTTGGAATTTACCGTCAACCCCAGGGGATACTGGAAAAATCCGTCCGTGCCCCCCAATCCCCCGAAAGAAAGAAGCAAATCCCCATCGGGAGAAAGTTTCTTGATTCTACTGTCCGATTTGTCAACCACATAGATTTGATCCTTCGGATCGATTGCAATGGCGGTCGGCGCTTTCACCGCCGACTTCTTGTCTGTCAACACTTTCAGAAACTTGCCCGTACGGTCAAAGACGGAGATGCGTTGATTCAGAACTTCCACGACGTAGATGTTTTGTTTGCTGTCCAATGCAATCCCGACCGGATAATTCAGTTTCCCTTCTTCCTGGCCTTGTTCGCCGAAATGGAGTACATATTCGCCTTGCCCATCAAACACTTGAATCCGGTGATTGTCCGAGTCGGTCACGAAAACGGTTCCGTCAGAACCAACCGCCAGATCAATCGGATTTCTCAACTCCCTGTCCCGCTGGCCGTAAAGCGCCTGTTCAAACGCGAATTCGCCAATCCCGGGAACTTCCAGCTTTTTGGCTTCCGGAGTTGCCAACCCGATCCGGAACCAGACTGTCGCCACCGCCAGCACCGTGACAGCCAGCATAAGGAATACCAAGTTCCGCACCCGCATCGCTCATCACCCTTATTTTCCGTTTCCGGCCAACACCTGAAGCCGTTGTTTGGCATCCCAATTGTCAGGCGTAAATTTGATCGCTTGCCTGTACATGTCAATTGCATTCTTGAGATCCTGAATATCCTCGTAGATCCTTCCCAACTCGTAGTAAACATTGCCGGCGGTCGGCTCAAGTTCCAGAACCTTCTTGTAATGACGGATGGCTTGCTCGTACTTTCCCGCTTTGGAAAACAGGATCGCCAGATTATAGTTGGCCAGTTCGTGATTCGGTTCGATCTGAATGATCTTTTCATACTGCTCTTGCGCAAGCTTCGTCTGTCCCATCTCTTCAAGAATCAATCCGTAACTGTAACGGAATCCCGTATTGCCCGGCGCCAGTTCGAGTGCCTTGCGGTATTCCTTTTCCGCTTTTCGCGAGAAAACAGGATTCTTTTCTTCCAAGGCGATCTGATAATAGATCCACCCCAGTCTGGCATGAGCTTCGGAATTCCCGGGGTTTTCCCGCAACTCCTGTTTATTCCTGTCAACGGCTGTCGAGAAGGTCAGATCCCGGATCGGATAGAGGGAGTCTCCGACCAAGTACCCCGCCCCAGCCAGCACAATGGCGTAGAGTCCCAAGATGGCAAGGGATTTTTTGCAAGAGATGCGGTCAGAGAGCTTCACCGGTTTCCACCTCCAACAGAATCATGGTGTTTCAGTTTGCGCCCAGGCTCATTAAGAACGTGGATACAATCAACAAGAACGCAACAAAAGCTGCAATTCGGGTCCGCAGTCCCATTTTTCTTTGCAACATTTTGCCTTCCCCTCCCGTATGAACCCGTGAGATTGGGGTGGGTGCCGGCCGGAACCGGCACCCCAAATAACAGAACTTACTTGGTAAACGACAATTGAGTGTTGGCTTGAATCGTGTTGCCGTTAAGATCCATTACGTTGTTGATTGTCAGGGTAAAGGAATTGCTCCCCGGCGGCGATCCGACCGGAATCGCTCCCGCCGCAAATGTGAGGACAACCGTACGATTGTCCGGCTGAAGTTTAACGCTGACCGGCGTGTTCGTAACCGCCCCTTGTGCAAGCGAGTAGTTGGCGGGGTTTTCCACATCGTAGGCCGGGCTGGTGCCGGCTGCAAAATCTCCCGGTTGTGACAGCATATACTGGTCATAGCGAATAACCAAAGTCCGGTCATCCGGTGAGAGATATTTCTGGTTCTTGAAGGAACCTGCTTCCCCGTACTTCAGATCGCCGGTTTGATCCGGATCCAGCACGTTTTCCAGTGCCGGCAGCTTCTTGTCAGGGGTTCGGTTATGGCAGTTCTGACAAACGCCGCGGTTATCCAAGCGCAAATTCTTGGCGGATTCCGTTCCACCGTTGGTATTCAGGGCTGTAGTGCTGTTCAGCATCAGGTCGTCATAAGTCTTGATGCCTTCCACAACGGCAAATGTGCCGTGAGCGTAATGGCATGTTGTGCACACCACTGCTCCGCCGGCTCCATCGAGAGTCGCAGTCGGCAAAATCAGCTTGTTGGAATCATAGCCAAAAGTACCGTCGTTGCGGGTTCTGTCATTCAAGCCATCGCCCGCGTTCATGCCCATCTTGTGACGGTATGCCTTCGAATAGGTTCCGGTTTCCCCTTTGGCGTTGCTGCTGTTGTAGTCACTGTGGCATGCGCTGCAGAATTTGGTGATGTTGGCATTGTATTCGGTTCTTTCATCGGCAAAGGGATTGACTACATTGATATTGACTTTGTCAAGACCGTTGATGTTAACCGTTACCGGATTACCGGTAGGATCCTTGGTGGTGATTTTCTCGACCAACTGCCGTCCGTTTACAGTTCCGTGCGGTTGGTGGCAGCTGCTGCACTTAAGATCGATATGCCCGTCCTCGCCGCCGCCTGCAACGGTTTCCACATATCCGCCCGGAGCGTTGAATCTTACATATTTGTAGGAACCGTCCGCATTCTTCGTAGCTACCTCATTCACTCTGTGTTTGGCGGTAACTTTGACCAGAGTCGCCACGCTGGGGTCGCCCTCGACGGCGACCATTTTCTCAAAACCTCCGCCGTTGGTTGCGTACCGTTTTCCGTCTTTGGTGTCCCAAATCATTCCGTTTTTCACGTCATAAGTACTCTGTCCGTTAAAGCTGTGGCAGAATGTACAGGTTGCGTAGATCGGGTTGCTGGTTGCAACACTGGCTGAAATGTCAAAGCGAATCAAGTTTTGAGTTTTCGCTCTGTGGAGCTGGTGACAGCGTCCGCAGGCATTGGTGTTGCTGGTGAATTTCCCGTGCGGTCCCGAGGTGATGGCTTGCCCGGTGACCGGATCGGTGGCAACGGTTGATGCCGGATCCGTGTTATGATCGTATTTGCTGCCTGCGATATTGGTCCGAAGCACCTTTACATTGGCCGCGTGGGCCTTTTGCAAGCCGGTTTTCAGCGTGACCGTCCTGGTCCCCGTATTGATTGCCGTGATTTCGACTTTCTCTGTGTTCGCCTGGTTTTCCGGCTCAATCAACAGACCGTCGCCCGCTACCAGGTTCGTCACGTCATTCAGTGTGATCGAGGTTGCCCCAGCAGCTGCCCCGCCGGAAAGCGTGTACTCATTGTTCAGTCCCACGGGTTCTGCCTTGGCGGTACCCAGCACAAAGAAGAAAACAGCACAAAGCATCAGCAATAGAGTTGATAGTTTCCTGACTTGACCTCCCACTCCTCATCCCTCCTTACATTGACTTTCCTGGAACAATTGGATTTTTCCCGCATGTGTCTATACGGCTTCACCCCCCTTCATCTTCATGCCATCCAACTGATGCCTCCTTTCTTTTTTTTTATTTGGACACAAGGAGTGTGTCTCGCAGTGAATCAGTATTTGAAAACAGACAGTCTGCCAGGTGTCGTTTCGCTTACAAAAATCCGGTTGTTGCTGTCGATGGCAATTCCGTTTGGCAGCCCCAACTGGATATCTTTGTCCGCCAATTGGGAGAAAGTGAACTTCACAGTGCCTTTCTCGTCAAACACGAACACTCTGCTTTCCAGTCCGGCGACCACATATAAGTTGCCCCGGTTGTCAAATGCAAGCCCCCGCGGGGTCACGACCGTTCCCGAATTGTTCGCATCCTTGCCGAGGATTTTCACGAATTTCCCGTTGGCGTCAAATACCTGGATCCGGTTGTTGCCCGAATCGGCCACATAGAAGTTGCCTTTCTTATCGACCGCCAACCCGTGCGGATATTCGAACTGCCCCTCCTGGCTGCCTCTTTCTCCGAAGCTGAGGAGCAATTGACCGCTCATGTTGTAGACAAACACTTTTCGCTGTGCGATATCCGTGAACATCAATTTGTTGTCCTGGATCAGGAGCTGGCCCGGCGCGCCAATTCTCTGTCCCTGGGGAGCAAACTGGCCTTTGTATTCTCCGTTGGCTGCGTAGATCAGAATTTTCCCCTGGCCCCCGTCGGCCACGTACAAATTCCCGTCATAAAATGCCATTCCGTAAGGATTTTTCAAAGGAGTTTTGCTTTTCTTGTCTCCAATCGTCCGCAGATGTTTTCCGTTATAGTCAAATACCTGAATGAATCCCCCTTCCGAGTCGGAAACGTATACTTCGCCATCCCTGACCGCGACTCCAAGGGGCATGACAAAGGGAGAAGCCGAATCCCCATAGATGTTGTGAGAAAATGTCGGAGGGTTCGTAAAGTCCCCGATTGGAATGCTTTTGATCACATCCACCGGATTCATCTTTTTCCATATAAAGTAGCCGAAAACTGCCAGCAATGCGGCGGTTGTTCCGATGATCAGCTTCTTCAACAGCGCTTTGTCAATTGTTTTCTTCATCACCGAAAGATTCATTTGGACCCGCTCCCTCCCGTCGGCTGCAGCCGGTCAAGCGCTTGCTTTGCAGGTGCGTAATCCGGTACATAACTCAGTACCTTCTGATATTCGGCAACCGCTTTCTCCTTGTTGCCCTGGAGCTCGTATACATGTGCAATCTGATACATGTAATCAACCGTTCCCGGATTGGCGTTCAGTACAAATCGGAACTCTTCGACCGCTTTCTCAAACTGTTTTTCTTCTTTATAAATCTGGCCCAGCAAATATCTCGCATCGACGTTTTGCTTGTTCTTGTCCTTGATCTCCTCCAGGATCTTTTTCGCTTCCTGAAGATCTCCCTTCTCCCCTTTGGCAATGGCCAGATTGAGTTTGGCACCCGTGTAGTCTTTGTCGATCTTCAACGCGTTCTCAAATTCCCGGATTGCTTCGTCATGGCGCTTTCGCTGGAGATAGACCCATCCCAGTTCGACCCGTAACCTCGCATTGCTGGGGTATTGCTCCACATTTTTTTGCGCAACTTCCAGCTCGTAATCGTCCTGGGACTTGTAGACCGGTTTATCCCAGATGAAAGCACTCCCTACCCCGATAAAGACCGAAGACAATACAAGGAAGATCCCCAACAGAATGGCTATAGCTTTTCTCATGCTTACCTGTTGGTTCATGGCTCGCTGTACCTCCTTTCAATCAACTTGTCGCCGGGAATTGGCTGGTCCGATTTATTCTGGTGGCATCCCAGACACAGAAACTGCTTGGGCCTTCTCCACATCCGTTCATTCTCCGATGCATGCGGATTGTGGCAGGAAACGCAGGTTACTCTCTTTCCATCCAAAGGACTTTGTACGTTAAACATCGGATGCGTAAAATTCCCCATCAGCCGGTCCGTATTATGACATTGAAAACAAAGGCCGGGCAGATCCTGTTTCATTAACCGTTCGGTATTGGTCTGGTGCGGGTTGTGGCAGTTGGTGCATTTGGCCTGGGCAAACGGCGGATGCTTCACTTTCGCCTTGTTCATTGCCTGTGCCGGTTCACGGTGACATTTGAAACACAGATCCGGCAGCGGTTCCTTGGTGTTCTTCATGTTTTGCGCCGCATGGGGACTGTGGCAAACCATGCAGTCTCCCAATTTGAACGGCGGATGCTTGGTGGCATATTCCTGCCCTTTGCTGAAATTATGGCAGGATGTGCAGAGTGCCTGGGGCGGCTGTCTCAATTGTTTAATGTTTTCCGATGCATGGGGGTCGTGACAGTCCATGCATCTGCCTTCTTTGAATGGTGTGTGCTGAAAGGGCATGTTTTTTTCTTTTTGCCGGTTGTGGCAAGTCGAACAGAGTTCCTTCGGATCAACCGTCAATCTCGTCTTGTTGTTTCTCGGGTCATGCGGCAGGTGACAATCCGAACAGCGACCGGCGGCAAACGGAACGTGAACATTGGCCAATTTTTTCTTCGCGACCGTATCCTGATGGCACCGGCCGCAAACCACCGACTCAAAGGAACCGGGCGCTATTTTTCCCTCGCCGCTTGTGTAAAACCACGTTTTCAACAAACTTGCAACCTTCTCAAAAGCCGGTATTTGCAGCAAGCTCTCTCGAATGTCAGGTACGGCAACTGCAGTTGTGGAAGCAATCGCCGCAGCCAGACTGACGGTCATTAATTTATTTCGCATGAGAGCCGCGAACGCTTTTGCGAAGGCCTTCATTGAACTCAATCCTTTCGGACAACCGGCTTCTGTCTACTCTATATTGATCAAGGTCTCCAGCACGGGACTCAGTTGGACAGCGTGCTGGAAGGCGACCAGTGCTTTTTGTTTCTCTCCCAGTTCCTGATAGGCCATGCCCAATTCCATCTCCAAAACCCCAAACTGGGGAGCCAATTGCTTCGCTTTCTCGAAATGCTGGACTGCCAGGGAATACTCTTTCTTCTCTTTGGCAACCAGTCCCAAACCATAATGGGCGAGCACCGCCCCCTCCCCCGATTCTCCCGTTTTCTGCACTACAAATTGAAACGCGTTCTCCGCTTCGGAATACTGTTTCAGATCCATTTGAACCAGTCCGTACAAATAATTGGCACCGATGTGATCATTCGCTGCGGCAATCGCTTTTTTCGCATGATTGTTGGCCTCTCTCAACCTTCCCATCTGATAGAGAATCCAGCCCATGTCGGTCAGATAATCGGGATTGTCTGGCTGCTGTCTGAGCAATGCATCTACCCTCTTCCATTCTTCATGCAAGCCGGTGCCCGGTTTCTGCAGATGTACAGAAACCGGGTAACCGACAAGAACGGCGAAGCTCCAGGCAAACAGCAGGATCGGAAGCAAGACCCGCAACTTCTTCCATTGCCAGAACTGCAGAATTGCTTTCATTGCCAGTCTCTCCTTCCTCCTTTATCAGGGTCCGCTGGTTTGCCGGTTCGTTTGCTGGCTGGTTTGTTCGTTTGCCTTCTGTTCAATCTGTTCCGGCGTCAATTGCCGGACATTGTTCGCCTTGTGGCAGGTTGCACAGGAATTGCTCGCATGGCAGTTGAAGCACTTCCCTTCCGTAATTCCCTTTGTCTTCACGAAGATCGGGTGTTTGTTCCGCCAGTCGGCCGGGTGTTTCTCCTGCTGGTGACACTTGAAGCAGTAGATGCTCTGGACGGCCCGGTCTTCAGGTTTTGGCTTTTCTTCATTGTGACAGGTGAGGCAACCCGCACGGTTCGGGATTGCTTTTGCCTTGTGAACAATCGGCCAAATCTCCGAATGACCGGGTGGTTTTTTGTTCATATGGCAGTTGGAGCAGAAGTGATTGCTTCGCGCGAATTCAGCCGCTTCCATGCCCGGTTTCCCCATGACGACCGCTTTATCCTTTGTAAAGGAATGGCACATGCTGCAAACTCCAACGTCTTTTCTCGCCTGTCTTCCGTGCTCGCCTTCCGCCACCCACGCATTGTTCTTGTGGGATTCAGGCTTTTTGTCATCCAGGTGGCAGGTGGAGCATTTGGTGGATAACCCTCGCTCAATATGACATTTGATACAGGTCGGCATGCGCGGTCCTTTGAAACTGATGACTCCCTGGCCGCGCTCTTCCCGCTGCCCGTGCATGACCCCTTCATGACACTGCACACATTGAACGCCTTTGGCCAGAATCTGCGGATGCGGGATCTTAATTTGGCTTGAAGGGGAAACTACCCGGTTATTCATTGAATGGCATTTCTCACAAACTTCGTTTTTAACCGGAATCTTGCCATCCACCTTTGCATCCTGCGGATTGACTGTGGTGGCACTTGCCGGTACCACCTTGTTACCTTGGGTAAAAGAGAATCCGGCCTTGGTATGGCAGGTCGTACAGGAAAACTTGGCGTGGGACGACATACTCAATCCTTGTGCCACTGTCAGCTTTGAGTGGCAGGATGCGCAGACTTTTGGTTTTACGGTGTTGTCCAAAGTAACGGCCGTGCCGAGCGATGCGGCGAAGGCTATCGCAAAGAACAGGATGAAGCCTGCTGTCAGCACGTACTTAAACTTGTCTTGCAGGAACTTCATGAATCGATCCATAGTTGTCACCCCCTTCCACTCGGCAGCAATTATTTAAACGTAGACAGATATTCGGACAAGACTTGAATTTCCTCCGGATTTAGCGGGGTAATCGCCATTTTCGGACTTGGCTTCTTCAGAAATTCCGCAATCCATTCTTTCGTTCGGTTGCTTCCCACCTTCGTCAAATCAGGTCCGAAAGATCCTCCATTTCCGTTGATGGAATGGCAACCGGCGCAGCCGTGCTTGTCGTACAACTCTTTCCCTTTGTCAACGGGGCCGGCTGCTGTTTTGGGAGGTTCGTTTTTGTCCGGAGCAGT
>NZ_BDUF01000095.1:12427-26124 GCF_002335525.1 Effusibacillus lacus | reverse complement strand
GCCCTGCGGCTTCGCCTGGCCGTCTTTGGCTCCTTCTGTTAACAAAGCAACCACTGACTCCAGGTCTTCATCGGGCAAATTCAGTTTCGGCATGGCACCAGCCGGATTTTTAATATAATTGCGAATCGATTCTCTGTCTTTTCTGTTTTTGATGTCGGTAAGATCGGGTCCCATTGTTCCGCCTTTCCCTTTGAAGGTATGACAGCCAAGACATTTGCCGCTTAGGACATCCATCCCTTTCCCGCCTGTCTCTCCTCCTGCTTTGGCCGGATTGCCATTGCCCCCGCTGCCAGCCACGGCAGCCTCCTCTGTCGGGGTAAGGGTCGCCATCACAGCAAAGGAGCCGATTCCCACCACTGTCAACAGGGCCACCACTGTGGCCACCGCCCGCTTGACAGCCACATCCTGAATCGGAGATTTCTTGGACAGCAGCATCCAGGTAATCAGATAATTGATGACCACCAAACCGATCAGGATGAAATTTTTCCATTTGTCAAAGAATGTGACGGAGCTGTTTGGCTCCGATTCCATCCGGAAGAGGGTAATAAGGGTTACAACCGCTAAAAGAAGTGCAGCCCAAATCATTTCTTTTGCCACTTTCCTGCGACGGGGTTTTTTTGTGACTTTTTTGTGAATTCCTTCACTTAACTGTTCGCGAATCAATTGTTCAATTTTTTCATTTTCCTGTTCTTGCATGACGCCCCCTCCTTACCCCTTGAACAACACGTGATACTGCAGCATCTCCCACAACGCCTGCCCCCCCGAAATTGTGAACCCCAGCAAAACGGCCATTACGAAGACGCTGATGATTTTCTTGGGGGACCATCCCTTTTCTTCGCTTCTGGCCAAAACAAACCACGCAAGCACAAAACTAAATAACGATGCCGCCAATACAGTGAGCCAATTCATACTATCCACTCCTACTTGCGTTGAACGATCAAACGGGCAAATTCATCCGCATTGGACAGTTCAACCTGTTTTCGGGTTATCACGGTGATACAGTTATTCTTTGGATTCACATAAACGTAACTAATTCCGGAATCATGCGGAAGCGATGCCCATGTTCTAATTAACTCGTCTTCCTCCCGAATTACAAAATCAATCTCTTCTTCACTCTCCGCTTCTTCATTATTGGAGGGACCGTGAACAATCTTGATGTCGTCGATTTGATCCAGTAACTTCTGAATCGCTCTGTAGAGAATCGGGTTTTGACATTGAATCCTTACTGCCGTTCGCTTCTTCACGGACCTCCCCCTTTCTCCTTTGCTACTACCACTACCTTACTTCCGGCAGAGATTGATTCCTATCCCACTCTTGCGTCATTTTTAAGCTGTTTCCGAACACTTTCCGACTAGTAAGAAAGTGTGGTTCCGAATAGGTAAGAGGAACGATTTTCCTTTCCACTATCCGGTTTTATAATGAACTCGAAAAACAGAACGTGGAAAGGGTGGCCCCCATGACATTTTTGACAATGTTTGCACTCGGTTTTATTCCCGTATTTCTCCTCTTTGCGTTATTTCAGAAGAGTCTTCCTCCTCTGCAAAATCCTTCCGCCAAACGTATTGGAAAAGGACCGTTTGAATATGCGGTTATCGTCAAAAACCAACCCATGAAAATCGTGGTTGCAAATTCGCTGGAAGAAGCATTATCCCAATTTGAAGGGGTAGAATTGGAAAATGTCTTCATCCGTGTCGGAGGCAACTGGCTAAAGGAACGAAACGCATCCTGAAACCAACTCGCCATCCAAACAAAACAGCCCTTCATTCCGTGATTACCGGAATGAAGGGCTGTTGCTTGCCGGCAAAAGGTTTAATCGAGAGTGATCAAGCCTATGTTCAGTGCATAAGCGGCAGCTTGCACTCTGTTTTGCAGATGCAATTTCTCCATAATATTGCGCAAATGATTCTTGACCGTATTCTCGGATATGCACAGTTGATCGGCGATTTCCTTGTTGGTCAATCCGCGAATCACCTGCTGCAGAATCTCGATTTCCCTGGCTGTGAGTATATGATCCGTCTGTTCCTTGACCTTCTCGTTTCTTTCCGGGTTCATATTGTGAGACCGAAAATACTGAAAGATCTTTCCCGCAATTTGGCCGGAGATGGTTACTTCACCTCTGCTTGCGTTGTGTATGCAGGCAAGCAGTTCATCAGGCGTGAGGTTTTTCAGCAGATACCCCTGGGCCCCCGCCTTGATCGCTTCAAACAGTTCCTCATCCCCGTCGTTTACGGTTAACATCAAGATTGCTGTTTGAGGCACCATTCCCTTGATTATACGGGTGGCCTCTATACCATTGCACACCGGCATATTGATGTCCATTAATACAACATCCGGGTTTAGTTTCTTCACCTTCTCAACCGCTTCCTCCCCGTTGCCGGCATGGCCCACCACTTCGATGCCGGGTTGATCCCGCAAGATTGAATCTATCCCCATCAAAAACAAGTGATGGTCATCCACCAATAACACTTTTACCGGATTTCCCATAAGCCGCCCCCTCCATTACACAACAATTGTGATTTTGGTTCCCTCTTGCGGTTTTGATTCGATTGAGAATTTCCCCGAAATGGATTCGATTCTGTCCTTCATGATGGACAGCCCTTGCCCGCCATGTTTCCGTCGTTTCTCCAATGCCCGTTGCTCGATTCCCCGGCCGTTGTCCATGATCGAAACCATCAATTCGCCGTTTGCATTGCCCAGTTCAACCCGCACCAAACTTGCATCAGAGTGCTTTTTTACATTGGTCAGAGCTTCTTGCACCACTCGGATAAGTTGGATTTTCACATCTTCGGTGACTGCCGGAAGATTTTCTTCAACCTTCAACTCCACCTGCAACCCGCTCAGATGCTGAAAATCGCGGATGTAATCAATAACCCAATCAACAAAGCCTGTATCCGTTTGCTTTACCCGCAAGTTCGTGATGGTTTCCCTGATTTCGCCATAGGAATCGGCAATTACTTCTTTAACCGTGCCAATTTCCCGGATGGCTTGTTCGATTTGCCGCTCTTCCAGCATCTTGGAGATCCGGTGGAGCTGGAGATTGACATACCCGATTGCCTGAGCCAATCCATCGTGAATTTCACGGGAAATTCTGTCCCTTTCCAGCAGAATGGCTTTGTTTTCCACTTGCCGGTACAGCTGGTTGTTTTGAATTTGAACGGCGATTATGGAACTGATGTTTTGAATCAGATAAGTGTCATGTTCATTCCAGACTTTTGGCGTTTTCATGCCAATCAACAGCACACCGTACACTTTGTCACGATAAACGATGGGGGAAAGCGCGACGGATGCGAGTCCTTCCTGCTTGAAAAGAACATGCTCCCTTTCGTTTTCCGCATGTAAGACTGAGAATTGTCCCAGATGCAATGCGTCAAAAAACATGGACTCATTCAGAAGTTCATCATTTGCAAGAATCCGGCTGCCGCTGGAACCATGGTGCCTGAGTCTTTGCTGTTGATCGTATAAAAGCACCGCTGTCCCATCCGCCTTGGTAATGATGCGAACGCTTTCAATTACATAACGGTCAACAACCGATTCCGTTTGGTTGGAACGGATCTCCATGCTGAGTTTGTACAAATCCTCCATTTCCTTCCTGCGGACTTGAATGTGTTCCATTAAAGAATAAAGCTTGTAAACCATTGCGGTTTGTGCCGCAAGTCGGCTCAATTTGCGACCTGTCTCCAGATCCAGGAGGATTGTGGAGTCATACTGAAGAACCATCACTCCTTGCAGGTCATTCCCGATAATCAAGGGGACGCCAATCAAAAAGAGGTTAACCTTGGAATCCCGCTCCAGAAGAAGTTTTCGGGTTCGAACCTCCAGTATCAAGGACTTGATTTCCTCTTCCATTGGATCATCCGAACTGCCCTCGTTCTCCCCGTCTCCCCAAACAATAGATACCCGGTCTGCCAGAAACAGTTTCCTGCACTTGTCCTCAACCAGACGATGAATCTTCTTTTGGTCCCACTGTTCATGCGGCAATAAAGCAAATTCCTGAATGATGTCAATTTCCGCAATTTCCTGCACCTTGCGGGTAACATCCCTTATCTGCATGGCATAGTGCGGAGGTTTCCCGTCTTCCTGCTCCAGTTGGATATAGCTGACGGACACTGTACGCCAACCGCCATCGTGGTGACGAATGTTAAATTCCGAATAGTTGTTTCCTTCGCCACAATTGAAATGCAAACCGGATTTCAGGGGGCAATTCGCTTCCGAAATGGGCCGACCGTCTTCATGGGAACAATTGAACAACTGATGGCAATTCATCCCTGCAACATCTCCCTGCTTCCACCCGCTGATTCTTTCGGCGGCCGGATTCAAGGAGAGCACCCGGCACTCGTCATCCAGAATCACGATTCCATCTGAGCTTGAAGTGAACAGTTGGGTCAGGAAATGGACATTCCGGTCCAACTGTTTGACCTGCTGCTTGTTGCGGACAATCAATCGTATCAAGACCCAGGGGATGACGATCAGCAGCACCACCAATCCCGAGATGAGCATATGATCGTTCAACACAAACACTTTGTAGAAGGAGCTTATGTCAAAGTAAAATTCCGCAACACCGACAACCTCGCCGGATCTGGAGAAGATGGGGGTGTACACTTCAAGCAAAGCCCCGTCGTCGGTGGAATCCATTTGGTTTTCCTGCTGGTTCAGTTTGCTGAACTCACTGGTCTGGCTGCCCTGCACCGCTCTCCAGTATTCGATTTCCTGTTCAAACCGTCGGCCAATGATGGACGGGTCATCGGAATAAACAACCTGTGCCTTTGTGTTCCAGATTTTAACCTTTTTCACTTGCATATGTTTCAATAGATCATCGTATTTCTTGTGAAAATCGGCTTGCATCCCGTCGGAAAAAGGTACCGTATAATCCACTTCCCCCAACTCATGGCCAATATGCTTAAACAGGCTTTCCGCAATCCGGGAATAAAATCTGGCGAGTTCGTTTTTTTCCGAATATACATACAGCGCCAACATCACAATCAACAGGAAAGCAAAAACCAGGAGCGTAATCAGAAGCCTGCTCCGTTTGATGTTCCGGCTATGCATAGCTTTCGATCCCCCCGTCGCCATATGCACAGACTCGATTTCGTGTCTTCTTTGCAGCATATAAAGCCTGATCCGCTTTTTCAATTAATTGTTCACGGTCCGCAGCCTGCTCCGGAAACGAAGCCACGCCGATCGAGACTGTAATCGGATCAAGCAGCCTGACATTCCCCACATTGAAATGATAATTCTCCACCTCTTTGCGGATCCGCTCCGCAACCTGCACTCCCTCCTCCAAACCGCATCCCTCAAGCACCAACAGAAATTCTTCACCTCCATAGCGGGCGGCAATATCCTTGGACCGGGCGCTGCTCCTCAAGATGGAAGCCAACTGCTGAAGGACTTGGTTGCCCGCCGGATGGCCGTAAGTATCGTTAAATTTCTTGAAATGATCGAGATCCAGCAGCAACAAGCTGACTGGTTCGCCAGATTCAGCCTTCTCAAGCAGGAGCTGGCCCAATTTTTCCTGAAAGTGGCGATAGTTGTACAACTGGGTCAATTCATCCCTCTGCGCCTGGTTGCTTACCTGGCTAAACAATTGGGCGTTGCGGATGGCCACACCGATCTGGTTTGAAATCCCCAGAAAAATCGAGATCTCTTCCGGCTCAAAGTCCCTTTGCTCATGAGCTTCAAATAAAATCAGTCCGTATAACTGCCCGTTCCACCGGATCGGGACCAAATAACCGGATGTTTCACCGTAAAGTTCAAGCATTCTGCCGGTAAACAGGCGGGCTTTGCTGATGTTCTTGAGATATAGGTCATCTTGATTTCCCTCAAATATTCTGTTAAGTTTCTTGCAGCATTCGGCGCCTTCCAGTTCGGCCAAATCCCCGGCTACACGGCTGTGTTTTTTCAGATAAAATTGCTTCGTGGACCGGTCGAGAAAAAAGACCGCAACCGAGCGGATGCTGAGATATTTCTTGATGGCAGAGGAAATGCTGTCAAGAATTTCCTCGATGGTTAAGGAAGAGGTGATTTGCACGGTGGTCTCCAGCAGTAGACTCGCTTTGTCCCTGGCTTTCTCCATCTCCGTTTCGGAACGGGTAATGGCTTTCGTTGCCGAATGGGAAACTCTATAAATCAACAACAAGCTGACAAGGGTCAACAGGACCACGATCCCTTTCAACAGCCATTCATATTGACTCAGAAACCTCTCCACCGGCGTTACGTCATAATAGAATTCGGCGACGCCAATCTGCTTGTTGTTGCGATCCAGCAAAGGCGTATACACTTCCAACAAGACACGTTCCTGTTGTTCCAGCACGTTCTCCTCTTTTTTCAATTTGGAGAATTCAACCACCGTTTTCCCTCTTGCAGCAGCCTGGAATTCCTCTCCAGTTGCAAATGTCCTGCCGATCAACTCCCGGTTGTTCGAGTACAGAACGGTTCCGTTTGCATCCCAGATTTTTAATCTTTTTGCGCCGAAAGAAAAAGAAAGCACCTCCAGTTCATTTTCCAGCACTCTCAATTGATCGGTCGGAAGGGGAGAATGAAAGCGCTCCGATTCAAACTGCACCTTTTTCGCAATGTAATTGGCCAGGCTGATTGAATTCTGCATGGCAAATTCGCCAATCTGCCGTTTCTTGTATTGCCCGACCATAATGGTCAGAATCAGGGAAAAAACAACCAAAGTCAACGAGAAAAGAAGCAGGCTGCGCTTTACTTTTGTGCGGCTCATGAGTGTCACTCCTGAGACTAAGACTTTTGGATGCTTTCTGTATACTCATTGTAAATTTGCTGGTTTCATCGTACTAGTGAAAAGTAAGTATTGTAGAAAAATATTCAAGAAATTGCCGCCCAGTGCGTCAAATAGCTTTCACACATAATTCTTTAGGGAGAATCGTTTAAACCTAAGGTAAACAGTTAACAAATTCGAAAACTCCGCATTTTCCCTGCAACAGATCCGAAGACCTCAGTTGGGCAAACAATGCCGAATCTTCCCAAACCTGCAGGGACGTGTGCTCTTTCAGGTTTCCTGCGATTCCCCTGAAAGAATCATGGGTTCGGGCGGTTGCACCATCCAGACTGATCGAAACCCTTTTGATTCCGACTTTCTTGATCTTGTTCGCAGTGGCTTGATCGAATGATGGTTTTCGTCATATTTCGTTCACAAAAAGACCGCCATGCGATGCAGGCGGTCAGTTGGTTGAATCTTCATTTTTGCTTTGAGGGATTTGCCATCTTTGTGTTGTTTTACCGCATCACGTGCGATATCGACACAGATGTCTCAGCCAATGCCCATTCTGATGTCATCATCCGCTTAGATGAAACATGACGCATCTATCTTACATTCATATTTCCTTTCTCCATCGTGAGAGCATTTTCGTCTGACTCAATAGCTCGAATGCGGGTGAAATAGGATCCAATCAAAAGAATGCCTCCACTTATCCAAAAAATGGGCGCCAGACCTGCAAACCCTCCTATTCCCCCGAAAAGAAAAGGTGCTGCGAATTGAGAAACGCGATTAAAAGTAATTCGAACTCCCAATACCTCTCCATGACGTTCCGGACGCGTTACGTTCAGGGCATAAACCAAACTGAGAGGCTGCCCCAATCCCAATCCCACTCCCAATAAACCTGCCAGGACGGCAAGACACAAGAAGGAGACTGTACCCGGGATCAATAAATAAGAGATGCCGCTTATAATTAAGGTAATCATCAGAACAGTCCCCCGACCAAAAGCCTGCACCAATTGGAACTGAATAAGTCGAACCACCATGGACATCGCCCCCATGATCGAGATGATCCCCCCGATACTTCCCGGCGACAAACCTACGTCGCTGCCATACACGGGAAAATAGGCGACAAACAGATCTTTTGAATAGAGTACCAGTCCGCTAATGATCAGCGCATTTCGGAGATTCACCTGCCGCAACATTTTCCATGCGGACCCTGTCGTTTGATAATTGTGTTTTAAAGAAGAAGCACCACTCTTCCATGCGGTTGGCTCCATCATAAATCCAATCACAAGTGCCAGTAAAATGATAAAACACGAAATTCCGAGTGATACCCGAAAGCCGAAGTGCTCATAACTGAATCCGCTTATCAGCGGTCCCAGTAATTCTCCCAGTGAACCGGTCAAAGTAAAGGCGGCTATCCATTTATCGCGATGTCCCGGCAGATTTCCGACTGTCTTCTGCAGGGAGAGGTGAACAAATAATTGCGCAAATCCCCTCAGTATCTGTGAAAAAAACAGTGTACCCAAACTTGGGTACAGCATAGGAACCAGTAATGAAACCAACATTCCGGTGGCTCCAATGGTCACCATGAACCGGGCACCGTATTGATCCAACCATCTCCCGGTTCGCACGGCTAACAACATCGGAAATAATGCGTAAGTCGATACAAGCAGACCTATTACTAAAGCAGAGGCCCCCTGGCCGTCAGCATAGATGGATACTATCGGGCGTGTTCCCTGCAAAGCGGCTGAATAAAGACTGTGGATTAAAAGAAGTACGTAGAACAACGAAAAAACTCCCTTCAGACAAACCACAACTCCCTGTTATCCCGGGTGCCAAAGTTATTGAACAAGCAGCCAAGAAGGGGATTCCTGCTTTCTGTCCAATAATTCCGCAATCCCCATGATTCCTGTTTGGATATTGTACACCTTTTGATACCCCAAAGATCGTAAATAAGCGGCTGCGTAACTGCCGCGGAATCCCTGGGAACAGACGATGTAATAGCTGTCATGGTGATTCAGGGATGAAACAGATTGAGGAAGCTGTCGCATGGGTATGTTTACGCTTCCTTCAATCCTCACTTTCTCATATTCCCACTGTTCTCTTACGTCGATGATTGTACCTTCCAACGAAGATTGATTGAGCAGCGGCACAAGATGCATCGGATATAAGTCAAACTCATTGTCGTAGTCATCATCATGATGATGCGTGTGGTTATGGTCGTGACGAGGAAAGCGAACCTTTGGCAGGGAACTGTCAGAAGCCGGATTGAACCGGCGGCGTACCGGTACTTTTTTTTGATGCGGCATAAATTCCCTCCATTTTAAGCTATGAATCTTTAAGCTATGAATCAGAGCTATTCTTTCAGCATTTTGCTGTTAAGATTGTCCCATACCTTTTGAATCAGATGCGGCTTCCACAGATTTGCCGCCAATGTCTTGATCTCGTCTTCATCCAAAGCGTGTACATGTCCTAAAGAGGAAGCCATGTATTGCCGGTAAGCATTTTCTTCCAAATAATATCCCAGCACGAATGTTTCCTTGATGCCCTCCCCGACGATTACGGCACCATGCGCTTTTAACAATAGCGCTTTCTTGTCTCCCAGCGCTCCGGCAACTTCCTCCCCCAACAGCCTGTTGTTGATTGAATATGCTTTGGGATAGACCGGAATTTCGCCCAATAATGCCCCTTGAGGAAATACCGGTTTTAAAGGAACCTTGGTCATTGTAAACAACGTCGACCACTTGGGGTGCGTATGGGCAACCGCACCAACATCCTCGCGGCGCTTGTAAATCTCCGTGTGTATGTGAAACTCCATCGGAGGAGCATCATTTCCATCCACCAAGTTTCCATCCATGTCAATTGTGACAATGTCATCAACGGTTAACGAACTGCGAACCGATTTTCCTGAGTTCATCATCAAAAGATTCGTTTCCGGAACGCGAACACTGAAATGTCCGTTGAAATCAATCAATTGAGTCCGTTCCATCAGTCGAATGCCGCATACCAACATTTGTTTCAATTCGAGGATGTTCATGCCACAACCTCCTGTTCAAATCGTAGTCGACCGGTCAAGGATCAGAGTCAGCCCAAAGCGATTACGGCGGCTCCTGTCATGCTGACGAAAGCAGCTGCAATTGTTGTTTTTGTCATTTCTTCCTGCGTATGAAACACCCACGCGGACAAAAAAAAGGTAAAAACCACTTCAGTGGAAGCAATCAACGCTACGCTGGAAACAGTGATCAGGTTCAATGCCATAAAATACAAAATTTGACCGGTTGAGGTGGCAATACCCGCAAAAAATAACCACGGTCGAAATTGGAAAAAAGCAGATTTTACCGAAGCGCGATATCTGTCCTGAAAAAGCGCCATGACAGCAAAGATGAGTGCTCCAACACCGGCTCCAAGCATTGTGCCAAAAAAAGGGTCCGGAATCTCGAGCAACCCCTTTTTGCGAAGAGCATAGCCGACCGCATATGCGAGAGCAGATATGGGTCCGTACATGTACCCCAGATTCGCGATACTCCTTAACGTCAGTACAATCTTTGACCGCATCGAATGACTCTCGACAAACCGTCCCGGTTCGACTGTGGCCGCTGCGTTGCCTTTCGCAGATGAGCGGAAAGATTGTATGATCATAACGATGAAACCTGAGAAAATCATGAGCATCCCGATCAAGAGCGGAATCGTCAATGGATCTCCCAGGAAAAAGAGTCCGATTAACACAGTAAAAAACGGGTTGAGTCTTTTTACGGCCGACGCTCTTACCGAGCCCAGATGCTGAATCGAGGAGTATAACCAGATCCTCCCTATAAATGAGGTGAATACACCGGCCAGAACAAACCAAAAGACGCCTTCTTTTGTCAAGGTCGGGAAACCGTTGATGATGCCGGCGGCAATCACAATCAAACCTGAAATCGCGGCAGTCAGCAGAATTGAAACAAAAACCCCATTATCCCTTGATGAAGCTGTTGTCCCTTTTTTTACCATTACGTTGGCAGCGGCAAATGATGCTGCTGCCATCACCGCAACCAATTCTCCCATGGCACTCATCTCCATACCATAATGGCAGCTGTCTGAGGACAATCATTGCAGCCAGATGCGGAACAATCCTTCCGTGACACCCAAATCATAGATGTAATAGATTCCATAAGCCGTGCTGATCAGTCCCGTTATCCGGGTCAGCGTGCGGTTAATCCCTATCTTGTTGACACTCAGCACAAACGGAATTCCAATCAGGGTGGTGAACAGTAGCATTCCAATGACCGTTCCTCCGCCAAAAATCAGAATATAGAGAGCTCCCTGCAAAACGCCCTGCGCCGTAGACATGGTAAGAATCAGCATTGCAGCGCTTCCTGCCATTCCATGAACCAAACCGATAATCATTGACCTCACATAGGACACATCCTTATGATCATGATTATGGGTTCTGTAAACCTGATGGGAATGAAAATGCTTGTGCGGCATACCGTCATGTTCGTGCTCATGCACGTGCACTTTCTTTTTCCTGTATGGCAGAAGGGAACTGGCGCCCAGATATACAAGCATGATTCCGACCGCCATTTCCAGCGACATTTCCCATACTCGCGGGATCTCGTTTTTAAAAAGCAGAAAAAACAGCCCGACAACGAATAGTGTTGCGGTGTGTCCGATTCCCCAGAACACACCGGCCAAAGAAGATCTCCATAATTTTCTGCTGTGGCTCGCAATGGTGGAAACGGCGATCACATGATCCGGCTCAAGCGCATGCTTGATTCCCAAAATAAAACCGATGGTTAATATCGTCAGAAAATTCATCTCCATAACTGTCCGCACCTCAGTTTCTTAACGAATCCTTCATTTCCAATACGATCACAGGATCAAATTGCTTAATCGTAATGTAGTATTTTCTGACATCACTATTCATCCGAATGATTGTAATTCACTTCATAATGTCTCGGCTCGAATCCGACACCTTCCGGAGTCGGATCCTTGGGACGGGGAACCACTTGCTTTTGGAAAAGCATATTCATGAACATGTACATCGGCTTTGTCTTTATCACCAATGCCCGGGCGGGCTTATATCTGTCCGCATTGAAATGCTGATGGACACAGTTGTTGTGGACGATCGCGACGTCTCCCGCTTCCCAATCGTAACGGATTTCGTCATGAATTTCGTAACCCTTGCCGTCCAGGATGTAAAAAGCCGCTTCGTTCACATGGCCGTGCTTCTGTGTCCGGCCGCCGGGAGCATATTCTTCAAGGTGGACATGGAGAGTTTGCGTAATGCCGTCAACAGGTTCTACAAAATGTTTGCTGAAAGACTGCGGTCCGTCGTTGAATTTCATCTCTTTGCCTTTGACAACCCGCGGCAGGGATCGAAGCCGGTCGAGCTCTTCCTGCAGACTGTATGGACCGCTGATGCCGCGAACAAAAACACGCGGTTTTTTGCTGTTGTAATGCGACTCTTTTCCCACAAACATCTCCCCTTGTTTGTTTTTGTGAATCATCCGTCACCAATGGATTGACCGGCCGCTAGGTTACCACACTTGAACAATATCCGCCTGTTGCACCGCTTCATACAAATTGTATACTTCAAAACCGTCCTGTTTTGCGAGATCCTGATTCCATCCTTCTCTCACGCCAACGATTACTCGGATCCCTATATCTCTCAATTTCTTTGCCTGCTTCTGCCCGGTGCTGTCGTAGCCAAGTATCGCAACCGTTTTTCCGGCGAAAAAGGATTGATCCTGCATAATATTCCCCTCTCCAACATGAATTCATTGCGGGTCCTCAACCATCTACAATCTGAATATGAGCGATTTGATCGTAACGGGAACAGTCCCGGACGGTTCCAACAACTCACCGATATCGATGAATTCAAAATCCTGCAATGTAATGCCGTCAATCGACAAAATTGCGTTATTCACGCCACATTCCTCCTGCAGCAGAGCCCCAACGGTGCGTGCAATGTCACCGTCAAACACAAGAACCAGCGGCTTTCCATTTTGAATGGTGGACCGAAGGCCATTCTCCAGCCCGCGGACAAAAGCAGACACACGTTCGTAGGACGGTTCCCCCGTCCAGTTGAAAGCGAGCGCAACCTCCGCCTCCCCTTCGGTTAAATCAAACAATGCAAAATGATCACGAATTGCCTGGGCCAATTTTTCCGAATCAATCTCACCCCTGCCCCGCAGATCGCAATCGGGCCGCAGCACCTGAAGATTCCTGACCGGAAGCAGTTCGGGATCTGAAATAAATATCGTATTGCCGCTGACCTGTACACTGTGTTCCGATGCGCCCAGAACGGTCGCGCGGATGCACTCCCCCGCAGGCAGCCAGGGCCAGGGAAAATCCTCCCTGTCGACTTTGCGGCGCAAAAAGGTTCCGAGCAGTTTTCCCAGGTCGCCGAACTCTCTGTCCTCCCTGTTGTAGATGTATTCCCCAACTCCTCCGGAGAACATGATCCCGTCGACATGTTCAATATCCTGCAAGGGATCAGTGAGATAAAGCTGTTCAATTTCGGAAGGCAGCGGACGTTTCAAAACTGCAGTCAGGATGGCGTCTGCCATCCATGACGCCATCCGGTTCATTTGATCTGCAGTTACAACTTCCCCTATGCGCAGTGACATGCCCAACAGGTTGGCAATATGTTCACCACCGGGATCCAATCTTGCAATTCGTCCGTTCTCATCAACCACCAACAAGCGGCCGCCTGCATACAAGGCTGCCGTTTCCCTGACTCGCCCGTTCTCTACCAAAGCCAGCTTTGTTGTTCCACCGCCTATATCGATGTTCAATATCCGACAGCCGCGATTATATGAAAGCTGGACTGCCCCCGAACCATACGCTGCCAACAGCGATTCCATATTGTGTCCCGCCGAGGCGCATACGAAATTTCCTCCCTGCACAGCCAAAAGATTGGCAATGGCTCGCGCATTCTCACGGCGTATTGCTTCCCCGGTGAGAATGACAGCTCCTGTGTCAATCTCATCCG
>NZ_BDUF01000095.1:6878-12355 GCF_002335525.1 Effusibacillus lacus | reverse complement strand
CGTGAGACCGGCAGCTTCATATGCATTTTGAATGATCTCGCCCAACCGGGTGTCATCAATCCTGTCCTGATCGGCATAAGGCGTCAGATGAACAGGAGACTGGTAAATCGATTCCCGTGCAACAATTCTGTAGCGGCTCGACAAATCCTCGCCCATTCGCTTCAATTTCAATAATGAAAAAATCACTTGAGTACCGGCCGAACCGATATCGATGCCGACGCTTGTCAAGTCAATATTATCCATTCGCCACAGCATGTTCTCTTCAAGCGGAACAGGGCCGCCATGGAGATGATCATCGTGATGGTGATGAGCTTCATGGTGATGGTCGTGGTTGTGGTCGTGGTCGTGATGATGATGGTGATAGGAATGATCGTCATCCCAGTCGTGCATGATTCTCCCCCTGTTCTGTATTTCAATGGAAAGGGTTACTTGACAGGCTTGGGCGGCAGATCGGCCAATTCAGCCGAATAGGACTCCTCCATGCGGGGCTCAAGTCCGACTTTTGCCAATGCTTCACGAAACAGTTCGCGCACTTTCGGATCTTCATCCGCATAATCAATCTGATCACCGCCGATCCGCTGACTGATCCAGGCTTTCGGCACTCCCTGTTCGTTGCGGATGGCGGTTCCTTCATACTTCAGCGCAAGATAGCGGGCGGGAGCGGTGCCCGTATTGAAATGCTGGTGATACCACAGATTGGGAGGCACAATCATGCTTCCCTCCTGCCAATCATATTTTCTGAGATCCGATCCTTCCGGCCACATAAGACTGTATCCTTCACCGCTCAGAATAATCACATGGGCTCCCGGGCCATGACGGTGTCCCTTTTTATAAGTGGCTACGGGGAATTCCGAGATATGGCTGTTCATGGTTCCTTTTGCCAGATTGAAACGGATATGTCCGCCGCCGGCACCCCTCTCTTTGGCGTTGATTAACGGAATCGTGATGGCGTTCGGGACAAAGTTTGTTTCCAGCAGCAGTCCGTCCTGTCTGCCTCCGGGACTGAAATAATCGGGTTCCCCCTGGAACCGCTTTTTAAAATCGTGCATGGTGTTGAATACAAAGTCAGCATCATCATACAGATCGAGAACGACCGGAGCATTGGTCACCCCAAGATAACGGGCCGGCTCACGTCCGGAACCGTTAAAGTGCTGATGCCAAGCATTCAACGGGATGGCAAAGAGCGAACCTGCCTGCCACTCGAAAGTGACCTTATGGCCTTCGTCATTCCATACGGTTGTGGATCCCTTTCCGTCCAGCACATAAATCATTTCTTCAAACAATTGGCGCTGTGGCTGCAGCTTGCCGCCGGCCGGAATTTCACAAACATAGCAATCGTTCGATTGCCTGGAGGCTTCGTGGTTAATGTATACCCCGTATCCTCCCCGTCTCGGCCATGGCTTGACATCGACATGATGAAGATTGGGGATGTAATGGGCGGAAATCACATCCAGCCCTTCTTTTTCCACCCACTCGAGGTAAGCCGATCGTTTTTCTTTGGCAAATTTTTTAGCAAGGTTCTCCGACACTTTTGCATTTGTCATTATGAAATACCCCTCCAATCCTGAACAAAATCTTATAATTCAATTTTTTTATTTTTTGGATGCCTTTTTGACAATAATTTCATCATACAGCTTGCTCCATTTTTCATTCTCATCGAGAATGATCGCCGGATCGACAAACTTCAGTTTGATATCATTCAAGCCGGTGCCAATCTTCGAATTAGTAGGAACAAATTCCATGCTGCTTAACATTTTCTGCGCGTCACTGATCATGAAATCGTAGAACAGGACGGCAGCATTCGGATGCGGAGCTTTTCTGGACACCCCGACTCCGTTTGGACGGGCAATCGCCGGGTCGAGCGCAAACCAATCGACAGGAGCTTTGTCTTTGGTTTTTAGCTGTTCCACTTTATAGCTGTAAACGGTCAGAGCAAACGGCACTTCTCCCGACGCCACCAGCTGCGCCAGCAGTGTATGCCCTTTTCGCACCGACAGTCCGTTAGTGCTAACCAGATCCTTCCAATAATTGATTCCTTTTTCTTCCCCCATCTCTTTCACAACAGCCGCAAAATAATCCAGGTCCTCCGCTTCAATTCCCAGCCGTCCTTTCCATTTCGGATCCAGCAAGTCCTGATAGCTCTTCGGCAGTTCTTCCTTCTTCACCTTGTTCGTGTTGTAAGCTTGAACAAAAACATTCAGGCGGGTGGCCACCCACTCTTTATGCGGGAATACCGCTTGCGGAATCAAGTCTTTCAGGTAAGGCGATTTTACCTCCTGCAGCAGTTTTTCCCGCTGTACCGCTTCCATTTCCGGACCGTTTGTTTCGACGACGTCAAATTCAAACCGGCCCCCTTTTGCTTCGGTGACAATCCTCTGCAGCACGTTTTCGGAACCGGCACGCCAGATATTCACCTTAATGTCGTATTTTTTTTCAAATTCGGAAGCCAGCTTTTGCATATCTTCCAGCGCCATGGACGTATACAAATTCAGTGAGCCTTCTTTTTTTGCGGCTTCCACCAATTTTTGTTCACGGTCCGCTCCTTCATACGAGGCGATTTCTGCTGCAGAACCTTTCTGTGAACTGTTGTCCGATGAAGGCGCTTGCGTCGAATTGCCGCAACTGGTCATAAGCGCCCCCATCAGCAAAACGATCAGAGACCCAACAGCAAGCTTCTTTTGCTTCTGCAAGAACTTCATTTTAACTCCCCTCTCGATACGTTGATTTGCGGAACGCTTGATTCTTTTTTTCTCCCCCTATACTCTCTACTGTCAACTATATACCCTGCCAAGACGGATAAAAGTTTGTCGTTCTTGTATACAGAACGGTCAAGCAGAAGCCGACTTGTGTATGTTCGGACCTGAATCATCCGGCATAAAAAAGATCAACAGATTGGCGATTACAATCGTGGCCGCCACGAAGTAAAACGTTGCGTACAACCCGTATTGATCGGCGATCATCCCTCCGAGCAGCGGAGATATTGAGGAACCGAGCGATTGTACGCCAAACAGCATGCCGACGCTGGTTCCCGCCATTTTCTTTGGTGTCGTATCCATCAGCCAGGCCTGCATAACCGGTCGAACGGCATACAGGAAAAATCCAAGCAGTGCAATAAACACAATAAATAACCGGGTGTGACCCACTGCCGCCATAACCACCAATATTGCGGCAGTCATAACCATGCTTCCCATTATGATTTTTTTCCGCCCGAGCCGGTCGGACAGGTGGCCGGAAAGAGGTGCGGCGAGAAATCCGAAAGCCTGTAAAGTAAACATCGAAACACCGACCCAAAAGGGATCCAGGTTCATTTCATAAGCTAAATACAAGGGAAGAAAAGTCAGCAGCGCGTTTTGCGTCATCGAGCGAAATCCTGAACTGGTCGAGATCAGAATCAGACTTTTATTTTTAAACAGCCTCCCCAGCCCCAAAATGTATTCTCGCGTCGAAACTCCCTGTGTCTGCGGATCTTTTTTCACTGACAACTGCAAATTGCGGAGAAAGATTACAATGACAAGCGACATGATCAATCCGGGAACCACATTCATGACAACGACCTGCTTCCAGTGAAATGCTGCCAGCAATCCTCCGATCACCAATGGAGCCAAAGCGTCCCCAACGTTTCCCCCCATTCCGTGCACGGACAATACAAACCCTTTCCGGTCAGAATATCGTTGGGATAAAGTCGGAATCGCTGTCGGATGCCACAGATTGTTCCCTATGCCGACCAAAGCGACGCACAGAAGCAGCATCAAATAACTGTCGGTAAAACTCATCAATAAATAGGGGAAGCCTACCCAAAACAACGACAAAGCCATAAGGAACCCTTTTCTTCCGATCGTGTCCACCAACATGCCTCCCGGCAAATTGGAGATCGAACTGGCAATGTACTGGAACGTGATGATAAAACCGATTTGGCCGTAACTGAGTCCCAGTTCCTTTGCGATCAGAGGAAGCAGCAGATAGAACGTAGCCGGGTACCAATGGGTTAAACCATGCCCAACGGAAATCAGCCACATCTCTTTTAGCGATTTCGGCTGCGTTTCCTGTGTTGCAGCAACTGTCAATCATATCCCCTCCAAAAATCTGCCGACAGATCTGGTATTTATTTTTTGGATGCCTGCTTCACGATAATTTCGTCAAACAGCTTGGTCCACTTGTCATTCTCATCGAGTATCAAGGCGGGATCCACCAGTTTCAGTTTCATGTCCTTCATGGGTGATTGAGCTTTTTTGCTGGTGGGAACATAGTTTAACTCGACCAAAAGATTTTGCGCATCGTTGATCATGAAATCGTAGAATAATACTGCCGCATTAGGATGCGGTGCCTGTTTGGATACTCCCACGCCGTTTGCGCGCGCGATCGCCGGTTCAATAACAAACCAATCGACGGGAGCTCCTTTCTGTTTGGCCTGTTCCGGCATATAGTTGTACACGGTCAATCCTAAAGGGACTTCACCGGAAACGACCATGTTATTTAATAACGAGTGACCTTTGCGGACCGAGATTCCATTAGCGGTTACCAGGTCCTTCCAAAGCTTCAGGCCTTGTTCCTCTCCCATTGCTTTCACAATCTCCGCGAAGTAATCCACATCTTCCTGCTCAATTCCCAGGCGGCCCTTCCACTTCGGATCAAGCAAATCCTGATAGGTTTTGGGCAGTTCCTCTTTTTTCACTTTGTTTGTATTGTAGGCCTGAACGAATACGCTCAAGAGAGTCGCTGTCCATTCTTTGTGGTTCGGAATCGCTTCCGGAATCAAGTCTTTCAGGTAGGGAGATTTGACTTCCTGCAGCAGTTTTTCCCGGTGCAGCGCTTCCATCTCAGGAGCACTGATATGCACGACGTCATACTCAAACTTGCCGCCTTTGGTTTCACTTACAATTCTTTGCAATACTTTGTCTGTACCGGCTCTCCACACATTCACCTTGATTCCGTATTTTTTTTCGAAAGCCTCTACCAGTTTCTCCGTATCTTTTCCGGCGATTGACGTATAGAGGGTGATGGAACCTTCTTTTTTGGCAGCCTCCACCAACTTTTGTTCACGGTCAGCTCCTTCATAATTTGCAACCTGTGCTGCTGCGGGCACATCACTCTTGCCGGCAGGCGGATTGTTTGCGGACTGTCCGCATGCAGCGACCAGTGTACTCATCAATGCAGCGCTGACAGAGACCGCAATCCGCTTTTTTGTCTTTGCAGAAAACAGGTTCATAGCATTTCCCCCTTTCAGGAAACCTCTCTTGAGTCATCAGAACCGGATACATCCTGCATGACTTTCACGACTTGGCTGGAAGAATCCGGATTGCGAAGAGCGATGCACTTTTCCGGTTCCATTTCCAGATAAACCTTTTGGCCGACATCGATTCGCAGTGATGGGTGCACCCTCGCCTGCAACAGTTTTTCGCCCGCTTTCAATTGGAAATCCAGATATTCTCCCAGGAAAATCTTTGTGTCCAGAATCGCCTCCCACACGTTGACTGCTG
>NZ_BDUF01000095.1:0-6804 GCF_002335525.1 Effusibacillus lacus | reverse complement strand
CCGGACGATTCAAGGAAACATGAATGTTCTCCGGACGGATCGACAGCAGCACTGTCTCTCCTTTGGCAAGCGGTTCAGCCGAGTATGCAACGATCTCCCCCGCTTCGGTATTCAATTTGTAGCGTCCGGGCTGATTCTGCTTCTCAATTACCGTTCCATTTACAAAATTGGTGGATCCAATAAAATCTGCCACAAATTTGCTGTTCGGATGCTCATAGATTTCCCGCGGCGTTCCAATCTGTACAATATGCCCGGCATTCATCACCGCAATCTGATTTGAAAGGGCCAGCGCTTCACTTTGGTCATGCGTCACATAGACCGTGGTGATCCCCAATTCCCTTTGCAGCCGTTTCAGTTCAAACCGCATGCGCTCTCGCAGCTTTGCATCCAGGTTGCTTAACGGTTCATCCAACAACAGCAGCTGCGGCTCCATCACAAGCGCTCGCGCCAATGCAAGGCGCTGTTGTTGACCTCCGCTTAACTTGGTAGCTTCCCGGGCCTCCAAACCGTCCAATTGCACAACATTCAAGGCTCGCATCACTTTGTCTTCAATTTGCGCTTTTGAGTATTTCTTTTTTCCAACCTGCAGAGGAAATGCGGCGTTTTGAAAGACGTTCATATGCGGCCAGATCGCATAGGACTGAAACACCATTCCGATATCGCGTCTGTTTGGCGGAACGAAAGCCCGTTTTTGCGATGAATAGATTACGCGCTCCCCGAGCGTAATTTCGCCGGAACTGGGTTTTTCCAATCCCGCAATCGAACGCAGTGTCGTGGTTTTTCCGCAACCGCTCGGTCCAAGCAATGTAAACAATTTCCCCTGCGGAACTTCAAATGTAATATTCTGTGCGGCTTTTACCATTTCGCCGTTGTCATTCGGATATTCTTTAAACAGCCGGGTGACATTTAACATTACTTCCACCTCCTGTATTGACAGATTTTTGTTATGCTTCCTTGACACCGAATCTTTTGCTGATCAGCTGCATGGTCATTACCAGAACAAACAGCCCCAGAATAAACAGAACTCCTAAAGCGCTTAATTCCACATATTGTCCATTCTCCCAAAGTTCCCAGATCGTGATGGATATCACCTCCGACCCGGGACTGTACAGCAGAATCGAGCTTGACAGTTCTCGCACCGACATGATGACAATATAGATCCATCCGGCAACCATTCCCGACTTCAACAGCGGGAGAATGACCCTGCGAAATGTGGTTCCCCAGGTCGCACCGCTCATCGCGGCAGATTCTTCCAGCTCTTTATGGATCTGCATCATCGAAGTTGTGTTGTACCGCAACCCGTATGGCATATACCTGGTGATGTAAGCTATCAGCAAAATCCAGATCGTTCCGTAAATCCCAATGTCAAAATTGAGATAGAACACCATAATGGAAACGCCTAACACCAACCCCGGAAAAACCATTGGCAGAGACGCGATATTATCCAAGATCCAGCGTCCGGGAATCTTTGTTTTTACCACAATCCAGGTAATCACTGCCGTTAAAAGCATAATCAGGGTAGCGCAGCCGACTGCAAGCACCAGACTGTTCCATACAGCCCTGCCCACTGTCGGATAGGAAAGTATATACTTGTAGTTGTCGAGAGACAGGGACTTGAATGCCTCCATGGTCGGAATGCTGTAAAACTTTTGCAGGGAAGACCACACCAACACCAGGAACGGCAAAATTACGATCAGCAGGAAGTAAACGATAAAAATTGCGGCTGTCAGATAGCGCCCCTTTCCGAGATCCATTGTGCGGGGGCGATACCCCTTGCCTGTCATCGTTGAATATTTGCTGCCCGAACTTGACAGGCGGGATTGCATATAAACTCCGATTGTTGTGATCAGCAACAGCGTAATGGAGTACGAACTGGCCAATCCGATGTCACTCGGATATTTATGAATCGCTTGATAGATCGCTGAGGTGAATACAGGGATCCCAACCGGTATACCCAAGAGCGCCGGAACTTCAAAAGATTCGATTGACCTGACGAACGTAATCAGCAAAGTGGCAAAAATTGCGGGCCACGAGAGTTTAATGGTTACCCGATAGACTATTTTGGGAATGCTTGCACCGCTCATCATCGCCGATTCTTCAAGCGAGGGATCCATCGACCGGAATGCGGCGGACATTAACAGGAAAGCCATCGGGGAATAATGCAGTCCTTCCACCCAAATCATGCCGCCCATCGAATAAATGTTGAAAAAAGTTGCATTCGTATCGAATATTTTTTGCAGCACCAGATTCAGCAATCCGATTTCAGGACTGGCCAGCAAAATCCAGGCAACCGTAAAAAGTATGGACGGTATAATCAGCGGAATGATGGAAAGAGCGTAAAACAATGATTTGAACGGCGTATTGGTTCGTTCGTTCATCCAGGCAAGCAGCGTCCCCAGCGAGAACGCAACAATACTTGTGCCGACAGCGAATTGAAACGAATTGAAAATCAGGTTCAATGTTTCAGGACTGGTGTAAGCGTTTACATAGTTAGCGAAGGTAAATTCAGCCGCACGACTGGTTGTTTGAGGCGTCAGAAAGCTTTGCCACACAAGGAATATCAAAGGAACAACCGCGAAATACGTGACCAGTGCAATCGAAAAACCGATGGTCAGCCATTTCAGATCGAATCTGTTTTCTTCCTGCAGAAGCGGTCCGTTTTTCAGAAACTGCGGCATATATTTCGGAGCGGACAAAGATCTCACCTACCTTTCCGATGATCAGCCGATTTTTTTTGCAGTTGCTGTTAAACCCGGGTGCCTTTTGAAAGAAATTGTTGAATGGTTTCCGCATCCAATACGATGTTCGGATCGTACTCCGGAGCATCTTCCAGCTGCTCCAGATCGTTCAACCCGCACCATTTGTAAATCCGGTTGGTCGCCGAGATCAACCGCACCGGTTTGTCCGGATCCGCGTTAAAATGCTGGTGAATCGTGTTGGGCGGAATATAAATCACGTCTCCCGCTTCCCATTCAAACCGCTTGATTTCATCCTGAGGTTTCCAGTGATACGTGTCGGTGATTTCCACATCGCAATCCTGATGCAGATCATATCCCCTTCCTTCCAATACGTACAAACATTCTTCCGCCAGGTGACGATGCTTGCCGGAACGGCTACCGGGGGGGATAATCTGCATATACACATCCACTGTTTCAATGCGGGTATTCATCTGCTCGTTCAAGAGATGTTTCAATAATCCGTTCCGGGACATCTCCCACGGCATTTCATGCGGTTTGACAATCTTCTTCCGCTTTGCGTCACGGGCCGGTTTGCTTGCTGCATCATCCAGCAAATCCTGATAGTACT
The DNA here is from genome assembly GCF_002335525.1 of Effusibacillus lacus. Classification (NCBI taxonomy): domain Bacteria; kingdom Bacillati; phylum Bacillota; class Bacilli; order Caryophanales; family Alicyclobacillaceae; genus Effusibacillus; species Effusibacillus lacus. The sequence goes on along the minus strand of NZ_BDUF01000095.1, from coordinate 3,498 downwards.
TTGCGCTTTGTTCTCCTTGAAGCCATGTTTTCGATTCATCCCATGCCATTTGTTTTTTCCTCCATCTCAATTCTTCAGATTATTTCTCGCCTTCTTCTCTCGCCCTAAAACCGGCACCCTCCGGGGTCGGTTCAGTCGGACGCGGTTCCACCTGTTTTTGGAACAGCATGTTCATAAACATGTACATCGGTTTTGTCTTGATAACCAACGCGCGGGCGGGCTTATATTTGTCCGCATTGAAATGCTGATGGACACAGTTGTTATGAACAACTGCCACATCTCCCGCTTCCCAGTCATAGCGAATTCCGTCGTGGATCTCATATCCTTTGCCGTCCAGGATATAGAAAGCCGCTTCGTTCACATGTCCGTGTTTTTGCGATTTTCCGCCGGGACCATACTCTTCCAGATGGATATGAAAGGTTTGTGTGATGCCGTCAACCGGCTCCACATAGTGCTTGCTGAAAGCCTGCGGGCCGTCGTTAAACTTGATTTCCGATCCTTTCTTGACCCGCGGCTGAGAACGCAGACGTTCCAATTCCTGCGACAGGCTGTACTCTCCGGCAATTGCCCTGACAAATATTCTGTCTTTCCTGCTGTGATAATGCGATTCAGTCCCCATACGTCTGTCTCCTTTGCAATAATTTTGACTTTCGCAGATGATACACGGTTTAATAGCAACCGCACATATCTTCCTTCATCCCTTCTTTCCAATCCACGCCAAGAGAAAGGATCTTATCGCAGCCTCGCACATTTCGATATGCAGCGGGGTCCACTCCGCGCGGCTTTCTTCCTGCTTCAACATCTTTTATTGCTTCCAGCAGCAGGTGTCGCGCCGCAATAATCGCCGCATCCGCAGTGCCCAAACGTTCTTTCGACCGGTCGATGATCGGAGCGGCCGTTTCCTGCAGCGCGTAATCCTGTGTATTGATCCCTTCAATGCCGGTGAAAGTCCTCGTCCGTTGAACTTCACGGTCAATCAGATAATCATTGGACGGATTGCGCTTCAATCTGTATCCCGGCAGCAAGTCGTCAGGTCCTCTTCCGAACTGCGTCTCATGTTCAAGCACAAATTCCTTGGTGAAAGGGATCAGTTTATCTGCAGAATAAATAAAATTCCAGACCCAGGTGGATTCATCGTCAATCGGCACCCAGATATGACCCGCGATTGATGGAAACTCCTCCCTTGAACCGTCCTTCCATTTAATCATGGCCCCCCGCATCTGCTGAGCGGGCATGATGTACTGATAGGCACGAACATAATTTCCGTCGTTGCCCAGATTGCGGATTCCGGCATAATTAAACCCGTAATCAGTTTTGATCACTTCCAGCTTTGGTGAAGGAGCGCGGGTGCGCAGTGCGTTTTTGTCCGCTATGTTATTGTTGTGTGCAAAGGACGAGTGAGAAGTATCAATCCCTCCTTCAAGACCTTGCAGCCAATTGCAGCCTTCGAACGTTTTCGATACGTGACGGTGGGTCTCAGGCGCCCGGATCCATTCATAATCCGGCTTGGATGGCATTTCGTCAGGCGGTCCCATATAGGTCCAGATAATGCCGGCCGCCTCAAATGTCGGATACGACGTGATCTTCACCTTATGTTTAAAATTGCTTTCCGACGGCTCATTTGGCATATCGACACAATTCCCGTCAACGTCAAATTTCCATCCGTGATATACGCACCTGATACCGCATTCCTCGTTGCGGCCCCAAAACAATTCAACCCGTCGATGGGGGCAGTAGCGGTCCAACAAGCCAACCTTGCCGTTGCTGTCGCGAAACGCGACCAGATTTTCCCCCAACAATCGAACCCGAATCGGCGGACAATCCGGCTCAGGCAGTTCCTCTGTCAGCAGAGCCGGAATCCAGTATCTCCTGAATACTTCTCCCATCGGCGTGCCGGGACCGACGCATGTCAGTCTCTCATTATCTTCCGGTTTCAACACTGCAAATCTCTCCTTGTATTCTGTTTGCTATACAGATCTGTATGTTTTCACTATATTGAATAAAAGTTTTTGACGGATAATTCTGTTCTTTTATACGGAACGGATTTGATAATTCTTCAAAAGAAAAAAACAACCGGCCCATAGGGCTGGTTGCTATATAGGAATCTTCCTTGTTATTATTCAGTAATCAATTGTTCAGAAATTAAACGGCTGTACATTTTCATTTCTTTCACATAATTCTGGATCTGTGCCGGAAGAAAATGAGGCTTCGAACCTGTCACACTGATTGCCGAGATAACTTCGTTAAAATCGTTATAAACAGGAACCGCTACCGAGCAAATTCCTTTTTTGGTTTCTTCATAAGTGACCGCATATCCCTTTTGTTTGATTTCCTTCAGCTGATTTCGCAATTGATGCCGACATGTGATTGTATTAGGTGTAAACGCTTTCAAGTCTCCTTCGACAACGCGCGTAATTTCCTGTTCACTCTGGCAGGCAAGCAGCAGCTTCCCGACCGCGGTACAGTAAGACGGCACCCGTCTTCCGATTGAACTGAACATTCTCGTCTCCTGATCCTCCGGCAGCTTGCATAAATAGACAACCCCGCCCTGATCATAGACACCGAGGCGAACCACCTTGTTTGTTGATTTCATTAATTTTTCCAAGTAGGGAAGAGCAACTTTGCGAATTTCCATCTTATGATAGACGGCAGACCCCAATACAAAAGCACCCAATCCAAGTTGGTACTTCTGCGATTTTTTGTTTTGCTGGACCAGGTGGGCTTCGCTTAACGTCCGAATCAAACGGAACACCGTACTCTTTGCCAATCCAAGTCGGTTGCTCAATTCACTGATTCCCAATTCCGGTTCTTCTTTTGAGAATTCTTGCAGAATCCGCATTGCGTTTTGTACCGAAGAGAGTGTTTCCTGTCCCTTTGCCATCAGAGATGCCCCCCCTTTTTCTCCTCGTATTCCGCATGAAAGAACAAGAACTTTGACGAGGCTTCTACATAAAAGATATCATTTTATTAGATTCGCTTCAATAATGCAATAATTCTCATGCAATATGTAGTTGTTCTGTGATATTGTCACCCTGTAACTCGTCTGTGAAAATGTCACCATGGGACAGGAGACGATTACACTGACAACAACAGAATTAAAGAAAGTTCTTGTGATTGAGAAGTTGGTTGCCAAATCCCTCACATCTGAAGATGCCGCTACAGCCCTTGGCCTTTCTAAACGTCAGGTTCTTCGTTTAAAGGCTAGGTACATCAAGGAAGGAGCGAAAGGAATTGTACATAAGAACCGAGGACGAAAGCCCTCTCACACCATCCCTGAGTCCATTAGGGAACAAGTTGTTAGTCTTTACGAGCAAAAGTACTACGGAAGTAATAATTCCCACTTATCTGAGCTTCTAGAAGAGCATGAACAGTTGGATCTTAGCGTTTCCTCCGTTCGTCGGATTCTAGTAGTTCGTTTCCTAAATTCAGTTACTTAAAACGGTGTTCTATGGTATCCTGAAAGCAAGAATAATGAACGGGGCGGATACCATGGGAAGA
>NZ_BDUF01000094.1 GCF_002335525.1 Effusibacillus lacus | reverse complement strand
TTCTCACCTACAAAAGGTGTTTACTCGGTTGATTCCTGATTGCATGGATGCAGTCATGTCGACGTTCGCGCATGGACGCGCGGTTTGTAGTCGATCTTCCGCTATCCCGGTGTAATCTGCTTGCGCAGTTACCTCGCAAATAGTGTTTCTCATATTCGCTATCCAGTTTTCAAAGAGCAAACCATTCACCCCACATGAGGGTGATGGTGGAGATAAGCGGATTCGAACCGCTGACC
>NZ_BDUF01000093.1 GCF_002335525.1 Effusibacillus lacus | reverse complement strand
GGGAGGTGATTTTTGGAGGCGCTAGGAAGTCGAGCCAATGGGCTCTTACTCTGGAACGTGGACGTTGGTATCCCGCAAAAAAAGACTAAAAAACACCCATACGGGTCGACATGGAACTCTGTCGACCCTACTATTTTTCCATTTGTGGGTGGTCAACTTTTTGTTTAGCAAAGTGGTCAACTTTTTGATTGACAAACACA
>NZ_BDUF01000092.1 GCF_002335525.1 Effusibacillus lacus | reverse complement strand
GTGGCGGAGCTGACGGGATTCGAACCCGCGGTCTCCCGCGTGACAGGCGGGCATGTTAGGCCACTACACCACAGCTCCATGGTTGGTTGCGGGGACAGGACTCGAACCTGCGGCCTTCGGGTTATGAGCCCGACGAGCTACCAACTGCTCCACCCCGCGACGACAGGATGTCGTCGGGCCGACCTTGTGACACGAATGTCACCGCTCTTAGCCGGCCCTCCTTCATCCTCTTTGGTGGAAGCTGACGGGATCGAACCGCCGACCCTCTGCTTGTAAGGCAGATGCTCTCCCAGCTGAGCTAAGCTTCCA
>NZ_BDUF01000091.1 GCF_002335525.1 Effusibacillus lacus | reverse complement strand
GCACCGATCTACGAAAGTCGATTGACGGACTGGCAGTCCTTGTCAAAGAAGGCTTTGATCTCGATCCGTTTTCTCCCTGCCTCTTTGTATTTTGTAACCGGCAACGCGACAAACTGAAGATTCTCCATTGGGAGCACAACGGTTTCTGGCTTTATTATCGGCGGTTGGAGCGCGGTACCTTCCAGTGGCCTGCGGAAACGAACTCATCCCCTTTGAAGATTAGCCGTCGCGAACTGCGCTGGTTGCTCGATGGTCTTTCGCTGGAACAACATCTTGCTCACCCTGAGGTTACAGCACGCACGATTCTTTAATAACCTTCGGTGTTCCGTTACACTTTTCCCCGTGTGTCGACAGGAAATCGCGGTCATTTATTGAAATCTATACGTATGAAAACAATAGCGAATACGAACCCGTCTACAATTGAAGAACTTCAA
>NZ_BDUF01000090.1 GCF_002335525.1 Effusibacillus lacus | reverse complement strand
ATACACGCGATCGACATGAACCTCACTTAGCATAGGGCTTGCAGCGTCCTCACTACATCGGATAAGAGTGATGGGTTGTAGCCTGGCCTGACTTCAATTGCGACCGAACCCACCTTGACGAGGAGAGACGATTCGGTCTCAACCGTCTGGTTGTCCACGTTGACTGTAACCCATTGAGATTGGCGAGCCGGTTTTTTATCGGTATCTTTCAATTTCCGTATCCAATACCAGAGTTGACGTGTGGTGACTTGATGGATCGCACACCATTCCGATGCACGCTGTCCACTAGCCCGATAAGCTTCAATACGGGCCTTCCATGTTTCTCTAAGATCTGCTTGCGTCATAAAAAAATCCTCCTCGCTTCATTCTGAGGAAGATTATCTCACGGACAAGAGAAGGCTCATAGGTGGGGAATATTTGACGCTTAC
>NZ_BDUF01000089.1 GCF_002335525.1 Effusibacillus lacus | reverse complement strand
TTGAAGTTCTTCAATTGTAGACGGGTTCGTATTCGCTATTGTTTTCATACGTATAGATTTCAATAAATGACCGCGATTTCCTGTCGACACACGGAAAAGATGTGAGAGAACACCGAAGGTTTTCAAAGAATCGTGCGTGCTGTGACCTCAGGGTGAGCTTGCCGCTGTTCCAGCGAAAGACCATCGAGCAACCAGCGCAGTTCGCGACGGCTAATCTTCAAAGGGGATGAGTTCGTTTCCGTAGGCCACTGGAAGGTACCGCGCTCCAATCGGCGATAATAAAGCCAGAAACCGTTATGCTCCCAATGGAGAATCTTCAGTTTGTCGCGTTGCCGGTTGCAAAATACAAAGAGGCAGGGAGAAAACGGATCGAGATCAAAGCCTTCTTTGACAAGGACTGCCAGTCCGTCAATCGACTTTCGTAGATCGGTGC
>NZ_BDUF01000088.1 GCF_002335525.1 Effusibacillus lacus | reverse complement strand
GGGAAAGCGTTCACCAGGAATGTGATCGGAGAGGGCATGATCTTTGCCACCGTTCGCCCGAACAACCTGCCGGCCGCGGAACCGGATACATCCCGCAGTGCAAACACGGTTACCGTTTCCGTAGATCTGCCGGCTGATTCGCTGCGCACCTTCATTAAAGAAGTGGTGAAGAAAAGCACCGGCGGCGTCGACCTGTCGGAAGCCAAGATCATTGTTTCCGGCGGACGGGGAGTCAAGAGTGCGGACGGCTTCAAGCCGCTCCAGGAACTGGCTGACGTGCTGGGGGCGGCAGTCGGGGCATCGCGTGGGGCCTGTGACGCGGAATACTGCGATTACTCCCTGCAGATTGGCCAAACCGGCAAGGTGGTAACCCCGGATTTGTATATTGCTTGCGGCATCTCCGGAGCGATCCAGCACCTGGCAGGGATGTCGAACTCGAAAGTGATCGTGGCCATCAACAAAGATCCGGAAGCCCCGATCTTCAAGGTTGCGGACTACGGCATCGTGGGCGATCTGTTCGAAGTGGTGCCCGTGTTGACGGAAGAACTGAAGAA
>NZ_BDUF01000087.1 GCF_002335525.1 Effusibacillus lacus | reverse complement strand
ACAAAATCAGCGTACAGGAATTTGGTGTAGGGGTGGTCAACTTTTTGGTTGTCAATGTGCCTCCACGTGGTCAACTTTTATGTTATCAATCACACGTGTTCATTTCGGGCTGGTACTTAAACTTCCATTTCGGGAACAATCCTTTGGTTGGGTGAAACCGGCGGTGACCAATTACAGTAAAGATCTTCTTTTCCTGTAGGGCCTTACAAATATGAGCTGTCAGGTAACCAGAATCAAGAGCTACGGCTTCTACGGAAAAACCGAAACGCTGAATTTGACGATCTAAACGTTCGAGATAAGGGACGGAATCATGGACGTTACCAGGAGTAATATGTACATCGGTGATAATGTTACACTTGGCGTCAACTGTACGGTGGTCGAGATAGAAGAAGCCTTCCGGCTTGCCGTCTCGCACCATATAGCCGCTCTCTGGATCTGTGGTGCTGACTTTAATTTCCTTAGTTTCCGTCACCTCCTCTCTTGGCTTTAGAGCTTTTTTCCGTGTTCTAACCGGTCCTTTTCTACTGCTTGGTCTAATTCATCTAAGTATTCCCGTGTCGTTTGCTCAACCTCATGAATGACGTACTTTCGCTTGTTGGCATTCGCTTTTACATGAGTGGAATCTGTAAATAGCACTCTTCCGCTAACCATACGGTGTTTCTTGGCCTGCTCCACAATTTCATCAAAGATGTCCTGAAAAATCGTGGATTCTGCGAATCTTTTACGGTTAAAGCTAATGGTACTGTGGTCGGGAACTCGGTCAGTGAGTCCCAGGCCAAGGAACCAACGATATGCATTATTGGTTATGACTTCCCTCTCTAACTGACGCTCCGAACGAATTCCGAAAAAATAGCCAATCGTAATCATTTTGAAGAGCATAACAGGATCGATCGAAGAACGTCCGTTGTTCTCGCAATAGTAAGGCCGCACCTTTTCCACAATAAAAGAGAAGTCGATGTACTTATCAATGTACCGAAGTGAATATTTCACTGCCATAAGGCCAGTGAGTTAATGAGTGAGAGCCACCTTGTTAATAAAATAGAGCCACGACGTTAATCCATGAGAGCCACCGCTGTTTCATCCGGTACAATTGAGGAATGCGTCTCTAAATCAGAGCGCAAATAAACAGCGGGAGGTCAACCAATGACCAAGTATCGAGAAATTTTGCGGCTAAGCGGCATGGGCTTAAGCCAACGCAGTATTGCGTCCAGTTGTCAATGCTCGCGAAACACCGTTTCTGAGGTGTTGAAGCGTGCGAAGGAGAAGGATCTGTCATGGCCACTGCCAGAAGATGTGGCGGATGCCGATCTGCAGTATCTGTTATTCCCCGAAAAAGCGCAAGTTTCCCCGCGCAAGATTCCGGATTGCGAGTACATCCATCGCGAATTAGCCAAGAGCGGCGTCACCCTTAGCCTGCTCTGGAGCGAATACTGCGAGATGTGCCGTCTAAGTCACGAAATTCCCCTGAAGTACACTCAATTCTGTAACTACTACCGCAAGTATGCCGCGACCACGAAAGCCACAATGCATATCCAGCGTAAACCCGGCGAGCAAATGGAAGTCGATTGGGCAGGCCAAACCGCTTCGTTAGTGGACGCAGAGACAGGAGAATTAGTGCCTGTGTACATCTTTGTTGCAGCCTTATCCTGCAGCCAATATGCCTACGTGGAAGGCTTTCTGTCTCAGAATCAGGAAAGTTGGATTGCGGCTCATAACAACGCCTTTACTCATTTTGGCGGTGTTCCCAAAATCCTCGTACCCGACAACCTCAAGACCGGCGTTGAACAATCCTCATGGTATTCCCCTGTCATCAACAAAACCTATCATGAAATGGCCGAGCACTATGGCACGGCAGTGATTCCAGCACGCGTCCGAAAGCCCAAAGACAAGCCTAGTGCGGAGGGGACGGTCGGAATCATTTCCACCTGGATTATCGCCGCTTTACGGAATCAGACATTCTTCACACTGCCTGAACTTAATGCGGCCATCGCTGAAAAACTCGCAGCGTTTAATAAGCGTCCTTTTCAGAAGAAACCGGGCAGCAGGCTCAGTACGTTTCTTGATGAAGAGAAACATACCCTGCAACCGCTGCCAGCTTCCTTGTACGAATGCGCCACCTGGAAAGTCGCCACCGTACAGTTTAATTATCACATAGCCGTCGACAAGATGCATTACAGCGTCCCCTATGAATATATCAAGCATAAAGTAGATGTCCGCATCACCAAAGGTGTCATCGAAGTATTCTACAACCATCATCGCATTTGTTCTCATCCTAGGCTCTACGGACGTCCTGGCCAATATCATACGGTGGCGGATCATATGCCGGACAAACATAAGCAATACGTTCAATGGAATGCCGAGCGCTTTGTGTCATGGGCCCAGCAAGTCGGTCCTTACACCACTGCAGCAATTCAAGCCATTCTGGCCGGCCACCGTGTTGAACAACAAGGATACAAGGCTTGTATGGGCGTTCTGAAACTAGCAGACCGCTACTCGCTCGTTCGTGTGGAGGCTGCCTGCGCTAGGGCGCTCAGCTACACCCCACACCCAAGTTATAAACACATCAGCACCATCCTCAAATCCGGTCAGGATCTCATAGTTGATGAGCAGGCGGCAACGAAGGAAACCGAATCCGCCAACCGATCCAGTCAATACGGTTTTACACGCGGCGCAACTTACTACGGGAGGAAATAACCATGCTTAACGAAACGACCATGAACAAGCTCATCAGTATGCGATTAAGCGTGATGGCGGAATCTCTTCGGGAGCAAATGCAGACGCCCTCTTACGCCACACTGTCCTTTGAAGAACGGCTCGGATTACTCGTGGATGCAGAATGGGCCAGACGCAAGAACAATCAACTGGACCGACTCATCAAAAAGGCGACATTTCGCTATCCTAATGCCTGCGTCGAAGACATTGAATATCATGCGGACCGGAAATTGGATCAAGTACAAATCTTGCGTTTATCCACCGGTAATTTTATTCACGAGAAACATAATGTCATCCTTATGGGGGCATCCGGTGCTGGAAAAACGTATATTGGCTGCGCACTCGGCATTTCAGCCTGCCGAAATTTTCTGGCCACCAAGTACATCCGTTTGCCAGAGCTTCTGACCGATCTTGCGATTGCCCGGGGAGACGGAACATATAAGAAGGTGATCGCTCAGTACAAGAAAGTTCGCCTATTGATCATTGATGAGTGGTTACTCGTTCCGCTCACAATGACCGAATCCCGCGACTTGCTTGAAATCATCGAGGCGCGCCATCAAAATGCCTCAACAATCTTCATCTCCCAATTCTCACCGGAGGGATGGCACGAGAAAATCAACGAACATACCATGGCCGATGCGATCCTTGACCGAATAGTGCACAACTCGTACCACATACTCATTGATGGAGAAGATTCCATGCGAAAGAAGAAAGGGCTTCAGGTATAATTACACTACTAAAGAGCTGCCTCATATCGAGGTGGCTCTCCCTATTAACATCATGGCTCAAAATCATTAACAACGTGGCTCTCATTCATTAACCTAGCGGCTCCGCCGCACCGAAATATTCACTATAATGCCATGAGGGTCTTCCTTTTTTGTTGGCTTTTTGTTTTTATACTTGGCAAAGTAAAATTTGAATTCCTCATAGGATTCTTCGTCATTAGTAATTCTGAGTTTCTCCTGCGGGAACTCAAACTCATAAAGATGATAATCCAGCCAACCCATTGAAAATTGTATTGTGTCATGCAGGCGTCTGAAGGTAACATCCGCCGGGATAACTACCCTTCTCCATATTAGCGGTTCGGAATCAATTAATTCGATTTTTATCTGAAAGGCTTTCATCACTTTCACCTGAATTCCTTTCCGGTTATTCTTTTAATCATCTTGCAGAATTGCTTCCATTCTTCCGGAAACTTATTGCTACCATATTTTCTGATGGTTCTCCCGCCAGTAATTATTTCAATGCCCCATTGGGTCCCGTCACAGATTCCGGGTTCTACGTATTTTGCTTTCCAGTTTAACAAATCAATCTCTTTTAAACACTTAATAAATTCTTCTGCTATTTTTGTTCGAATGGATCTTGTACTGGTTTCTTCAGAACCGCCCTCGTTGAACAGCCACGTAGTTTTAAGATTTGTCAAATCAATAGTTACATGATAATAACCGCTGAAGTATCCACCTACTGATGCTTTGAGCCCTTTGATCTGGTCATATGCGGTGTCAAGCACCTGCTCCCGGTTCCATTCATTGCTACAATCCTTGCAGTGGTATTCCGGACCGCCTTCTATGATACAACAGCCACCCAACCTCACTTTTCCGGCTTCAGCTTCTTGAAAAAGCTTAAAACTCGGCATGCCATAAATAATTTTAATCGAATTCTTAGACCCACATTTAGGGCACTTTTTATAATTCAAAGCCACCTTCTCCGCACCTCTCTACCAATAGGTCAACAATTCATTATTTAATCACCCTTATCTATTTCTTAGATAGTACCTAATTTTTATAGTCGAACTTTTACCGCTGGGAGTAGTATGTAAAACTTCATCGCCAGGCATCATTTTCTCGTACATAATCCGGCATATCTGCGGCATCCTGTTTTTCATGCCCATCTGCTTATGAATATCCCCTGAAACCAAATCAATATAGTATTCGCCTATCATCTTTGCTTCCTGCAACAATTTTTCTATGTACTGCCTTACATCATCAGCTGTTTTCCCTTGGGAACCCGTAGCTTCAACAGCCACCCTGACACTATCCTCTGCTCTTTGTACACGTGTTCTACGCCCCGTATTGTTTCTGTAACTATCGTTTCCAAATCTGGCAAGCCACTTAACCAGCTCTAATTCTTCATCAGATAAAGGTTGTCCCTGCAAACCCTGTCTATTCCAAAGACCGCTGCTTGAAATCTCAGATAAGGGGCTATTCAAACCAAGCCAATTGCTGCTCGGGCCAAATGATGGATGCCTGTTAAGCGTTGCAATAATACCTTCTTCTAATCTCAGACGCTGAGATTCTTCATCAACCGGAAAACAGACAAAGGTGATGTTGTCCCTTAAATATCGGCTGATTTTTGCCTCAAGTTCATTTTCAAGTCCTTCATTTATTAAGTGTCCATAGTTTCTTTCATTTGCAGAATTATGCATATCAATTTCAAACACTTGTAAATATGGATCTGCAGCCATATTCAAAAAAGCACGACCGATGTTTTTACGAAAAATACTGCCATCGGCATCCTCTTTCCTTTAATGCCTTAGAAAAATCCTCAATAAAACCTTTCAGATTCCGCAAATTTATTCACCCCTTCCTATACTTTTAATCCTTCGGAGAGAACGCCAAGGGCTCCTTAAATTTTATACTTCATTTCTGACATATCATATATTCCCCTTTTCTTCCGCTACTTTTGGTAATTCTTCTTTAACAAGCTGGTACTGGTACCTAATCCCCGCGCTCTCGTTTTGGCACATGAGCTTGGCTTGCTCCATTACTATTTCCACAGCCTTAGGTGTTTTGTCCGGCGGATAACCATAGTGCTTAAGAAGCCTCTTGATGACCATCTTCATTTTTGCCTGGACGCTGGCACGAATAGACCAATCAATGCTGAGATTTTTACGTATTGCCTCAGTCAAATCCCTTGCTATCTGCTTGAGGATATCGTCGCCCATTACCTCTTTGGCAGACTCGTTTTCGGCAAGCGCATCGTAAAACGCCAGCTCATCTTCAGTAAGACCTGTATTTTCTCCCCGTTTATGAGCTTCATTGATTTCTTTGGCAAGCTGTATAAGTTCCAAAATAATCTGCGTGGTTTCAATGGTGCGGTTCTGGTACTTTCTGATGGCATTCTCTAAAAGCTCCGAGAACTTCCTGGACTGAACAAGATTCCGCCTTGAAAATGTCTTTATTTTGCCTTTAAGTAATCTGTTGAGAAGCTCGACGGCAAGGTTGCGCTGCTTCATGTTGCGCACTTCCTCCAGGAACTCGTCGGACAGTATGGCGATATTAGGCTTGTTAAGTCCAACGGCATCCAAAACATCGATAACCTCATTGCTGGCAATCGATTTGGATATAAGCTGGTTAAGCTGGGCTTCAATCTCCGCAGCAGTTTTCTTTTTAGAGTTTTCGGGAATGAGCTTAATAATCCCGGATTTAACTGCTTTATGGAAACCTACCTCAAGATTTAATTTTTCAGCAATATCGGTAGTAGCACAAAGCGAGTAGGCCCTTGAAAGTTCGCTGACCAGCTTAAGATATTCGTTTTTGCGTTCTTCTCGTAGCCCGATAATGTAGTCGATGGTTTCAACAATGGCGGACATTCTGTCGGAAGCGGAGCCGGTAAAGAATTTCTGATAATCATGACCATGGAGCAATTCCTTAATCAATTCATATTTCTCAAGGAGCACTGCTGCTGCCAGTTCAGTATCAACCCCTGTCTTCTCCCTGTCGCTCTCGGTATAATCATTAAGAGCATTTTTGAGGTTTTCGGCAATGCCGATATAATCTACGATCAAGCCGCCCTGCTTTTCCTTAAATACCCGGTTAACGCGGGCGATAGCCTGCATTAAGTTATGTCCCTGCATGGGTTTATCAATATACATGGTGTGCATGCTCGGAACATCAAAGCCGGTCAGCCACATATCACGCACAATGACTAACTTCAGCTCGTCCTTGTTATCCTTCATGCGCTTTGCAATCCGATCCCGGGTAACCTTTGTGCCAATGAAAGGCTGCCATTCCTTAGGATCAGAAGAGCTTCCGGTCATGACCACCTTAATCACGCCTTTTTCCACATCGTCAGAGTGCCATTCCGGGCGCAGTTCTACAATCGCTTTATAAAGGTCAACCGCAATCCGCCGGGACATGGTTACGATCATACCTTTGCCCACTTCTGTTTCCTGGGCTGCGAGACGCTTTTCAAAATGCTCCACAATATCTTTGGCAATCGCTTTAACACGCTGCTCGGCACCGACAATAGCCTCAAGCCTTGACCATTTGGACTTGAGCTTTTCTTTTTGGGTATACTCCTGGTATTCAGTAATTTCTTCGTATTCGCTGTCAATGACGGGTTTAAGTTCATCCGGCAGCTCCAGCTTCGCAATCCGGCTTTCATAGAAAATACGTACTGTCGTTCCGTCCTCTACTGCCCTGGTCATATCATAAATATCGATATAGTCGCCAAATACAGCTCTGGTATCCTTGTCCGTAAGCGATATTGGCGTTCCGGTAAAGCCGATATAGGATGCTTTAGGAAGGGCATCACGCATATATTTGGCATAGCCGTATTTGACCTCAGCTTCCGTATCACCCTTGACAATTTCCGCTCCGAATCCGTACTGACTTCTATGGGCTTCATCAGCAATAACAATTACGTTTTCCCGGTCTGTAAGAACAGGTACGCTGTCGCCTTTTTCTTCAGGGGCAAATTTATGTATGGTCGTGAATATTATGCCTCCCGATTCTCTCGCCAGAAGTCTGCGAAGATCTGCCCGATCCTGAGCCTGCACCGGTTCCTGGCGTAATAAGTCTTTTGATTTGGCAAATGTGGAAAACAACTGGTCGTCAAGGTCATTTCGGTCGGTAATTACTACAATTGTCGGGTTATTAAGTTCTTTGGCCAGAACAAGCTTGCCCACATAGAAAACCATAGAAAGACTTTTGCCGCTGCCCTGGGTATGCCAAACAACGCCGGCTTTGCGATCTCCCTCAGTAATTGCAGCCCTTATAGTGCTTTCGACTGCCTTGTTGACAGCATGATATTGATGGTAACCTGCCAGAATTTTGTAAGTATCTTTTCCATCAGTCTGGAACAACACAAAGTTCTTAATAAGATCAAGCAGGCGCTCCTTTTCAAACATTCCTTTGATTAAGATCTCAAGCTGTGGACGGCCTACAGGTGCAACCTCGTCCCCATCAATCGTACGCCACATCATGAACCGGTCTTCATCGGCAGTTATTGTGCCTGCCCTGGCATTAACACCGTCAGATATAACCACAAAGGAATTATAGGTAAAGAGGGACGGGATAGTATTTATATAGTTTTGGATCTGATTAAAGGCATCAGATATTTCTACGTCCTCGTTGGCAAGGTTTTTAAGCTCGATGACAACAAGGGGAATGCCGTTGACAAATACCACCACATCAGGACGCTTTTCAATCCTGTTCTCAATCACAGTAAATTGGTTAACAGCCAAAAAATCATTATTCTCTACTTTCTCGAAGTCAAAAACCTTGACCTGCTTGCTGACTATTCTGCCATCACTGGCCCTAAAGGTAGCATTCACCCCATCGGTGACCATCTTCTGAAAAAGATGATTGTTGTCTATTAGTGCAGGATTAAGCGGCACGAGTATCTGATGCAGGGCGTCGTCAAGAGCCTCCTGGGGCAAATCCGGGTTTATACGCTTTAAGGCGTCCTTCAGACGTTCCTCCAGTATTACATCGGAATAATCAGAACGTTCAGGATAATCCCCACCGGGCGAAAGATCAGGAGCAAAGGCAATTTCGTAGTTGAGTTCCTCAAACCATTCCAAGGCCGCCTGTTCTAACTCATCTTCATATACGTTATGGTTTGACATAAGGTTTCCTCCCTCAATAAATTAATGTTTTCTTCGTTTTTCTCGCTCTATCACACTATTTCACTTTTGACGCACGAAGCACCCATGGATAATATTTGAC